>CALYOL010000086.1 GCA_945231345.1 uncultured Porphyromonadaceae bacterium | reverse complement strand
CCCGAAAAATGCCTTTTTGTTATGCAGTTTCCCGAAAAAAATGTATCTTTGCATATTTATTTTTGATGATGAAGGAAAACAAAGCAAATAAGACAAATATCGACACAGAGATGGAGCGCGCTGTCCTCGTGGGACTAATTACTCCGAGTCAGAATGAAATGAAAGCGAATGAGTATCTCGACGAGCTCGCTTTCCTTGCAGATACTGCCGGTGCTATGACTGTCAGGAAGTTTCTCCAAAGACTTGATGGTCCAAGCTCTGTCACATACGTTGGAAAAGGCAAACTTGAGGAAATCCGTCAATATGTTGAGGAAAACGACATTGCAATGGCGATTTTCGACGATGACCTTACTTCAAAACAAGTGCAGAATATTGAGAGAGAACTGAAAGTTAAGGTTTTGGACCGTACAAGCCTAATCCTTGACATATTTGCAAGGCGTGCTCAGACTGCTAATGCCAAGGCACAGGTAGAACTCGCTCAGTATCAGTATCTTTTACCGCGACTTACACGAATGTGGACACACCTTGAGCGTCAGCGTGGTGGTATCGGTATGCGTGGACCGGGTGAAACCCAGATTGAAACAGACCGTCGTATTATCCTTGACAAGATTTCCCGACTAAAAGAGCAGCTCAAGGCTATTGACCGCCAGAAATCCATCCAGCGCAAAAATCGTGGGAAACTCACTCGCGTTGCACTTGTAGGATATACAAACGTGGGTAAATCAACTCTCATGAACTTGCTTTCCAAAAGCGAGGTGTTTGCAGAAAACAAGCTTTTTGCCACGCTTGATACCACAGTCCGCAAGGTGATTATCGATAATCTGCCGTTTTTGCTCACCGACACCGTAGGGTTTATCCGTAAGCTCCCAACACACCTTGTAGATTCGTTTAAATCGACTCTCGACGAGGTGCGTGAGGCAGATGTCTTGCTACATGTAGTAGACATTAGCCATCCTCAGTTTGAGGAGCAGATTGAAGTAGTCAACAAGACGCTTCAGGAAATATGCGACGCTACAGACAAGCCTATGATTATGGTGTTCAATAAGATAGACGCATTCACATACGTCCCTAAAGACGCCGACGACCTCACGCCTCGCACTCGCGAAAATATTTCACTTGACGAGCTCCGTCAGAGCTGGATGTCGAGAATGGCAGACAACTGCGTTTTCATTTCTGCCAAGACGGGGAGAAATATCGAGGAGCTTAGGCGAAAGATTTATGAGCGTGCAAAGGAAATTCACACAGCGCGTTTCCCATACAATGACCTCCTTTTCGAGGATTATTCACAAGATTATTCACAAGACTAATGGAGTGGAAATATTTAATCAACGATAAGCGTTTCGGGCTTGAAGACTATCACCACAGTAAGCCCGGATTGCGCAGTGACTTTCAGCGCGACTACGACCGACTGATTTTCTCATCTCCATTCCGTCGACTGCAAAATAAAACCCAGGTTTTTCCGTTGCCGGGCAGCATCTTCGTTCATAATAGGTTGACTCACAGTCTTGAAGTGTCAAGTTGTGGACGTTCTATAGCAAACGAGGTCGCTGAGGTGCTTTGCCATAAATATTCCGACCAGGAGGTTAAGCAGAAGCTTTCTCACTTGGGCGAGATTGTGGCTGCTGCATGCCTTGCCCACGACCTTGGTAACCCTCCTTTCGGACATTCGGGAGAAAAAGCAATTTCTACTTTTTTCTCGGAGGGAGAGGGCAGGGGAATAGAATCAATGCTGACCCCAAAGCAGTGGCAAGACCTAATTAAATTCGCGGGTAACGCAAACGCCTTCCGCCTCCTCACTCACCGTTTTAACGGCAGACGAGAGGGGGGATTTGCAATGACATATTCAATGCTTGCATCCATCGTGAAATATCCATTCGACTCCTCGCTCGCCACCAAAAATAAGTTTGGTTTTTTTACAACCGAGGTTGATGACTTTATCAGAATAGCTACAGAGCTGGGAATTAGGCGTATAGATGGTGTGGATGGCATAAAATATGCCCGTCATCCATTGGTGTATATTGTTGAGGCTGCTGATGATATATGCTATGAGGTGATGGATATTGAAGACGCTCATAAACTTAAAATTCTTGGAACTCAGCAGGTTATCGACTTGTTTATAGCATATTTCTCCGGCGACAGAAAGGAGGAGATGCTGCGAAATATGGAGCGTGTAGACGACCCTAACGAGAAAATTGCATATCTGCGCTCTTGCGTCATCGGTACGCTCGTAAACCGTGCAGCAGAGGTGTTTATCGACAATGAGCAGGCAATTTTGGATGGTACTTTTACCGGTTGCCTCATTGACCATATTCCGTCACTTGAACTCGCGGCATACAATGCCTGCGTTGACTTATCCTACGCCAAAATTTATAATTCAAGCCAAGTCGTTGACATTGAGCTTGCCGGTAATAGAATTATTACTTTCCTCCTCGAAAAGCTCGTCAATGCTGTGCTTAATCCGGAACTTAACTATTCTCGACTTCTCCTAAGCCGAGTGCCTGAGCAGTATGAGGTGCATTCGCCAGACCTTTTCTGCAGGCTACAGGCTGTCGTTGACCATGTGTCTGCAATGACAGATGTTTATGCCCTTGACCTATATCGTAAACTGAATGGTTTGAAACTTCCTGCAGTATAATCAGTTATGAAAAGATTTTTAGCATACATATTATTTTTTGTCGCATTTTTTAGCCTTAGTGCTACGACATACAAGGTTAGTGACGTCCCAAATGTCCATGTGCAAAACCGCACACGATACCTTTCAAACCCTGATGGCATAATTTCGCCGGAGGCGCAAGCGCATATCGATTCGCTTTTCTCTCAGATTTGGCGGGAAACAAGTGTTGAGGCTGTTTGTGTGGTTGTGGATGATATTGACCCTCAAGACTATGACACTTTTGCCACAGACCTTTTCACTGCATGGGGCATCGGTAAAAAAGACAATGACAACGGACTGCTCATTCTCGTTGTCAAAGACCTGCGCAAAGCGGTAATCCGCACAGGTTATGGGGTGGAAGGCGCATTGCCTGATATTATTTCCAGCCGAATACTCCGCGAGCAGATGTTCCCTCAGTTTAAGGAAGGTGACTATGATGAGGGCGTGTATAACGGAGTAAAGCGCATTTACGATGTCCTTTCAGACCCATCTTTACGAGATGAATTGATGTCAAAAAATCAAAATGATGCCGGCGAGGAAGTGAATTTTCGCGAGGAGGTTCTCCCCGCACTGGTAGGGTGGTCTATATTGCTGACAGTTTTGATGACGGCATACGTCATTTTTTCATACTGTTCGCTGCGAAAAAAGAGCCGTAAAGTAAAATACGAACAGTTGAAGAACAATGGCTTTGGTGCGCTTGTCGCCACATTCCTCGGCTTTGGACCTCCTGTGATAGCATACGCCATAAACAAGTATTTCATGAGCAAAGTGCGCAAGGAAAGCCCTGTGTGTGCACATTGCCATGTTCCTAAAGTTATGATGCCGCAAAAAGAAGGAATTATGAGGCTTACGCCGGTTCAAATTACCGAGTCAAACATAGGCTCTGTGGAGTATGATGCTTGGCAGTGTCCTAAGTGTGGTGATGTTGAGGTGATTGAGTATCCCGGCAGCCGAAAATTCGAGGCGTGTCCATACTGCGGTGCTCGTGCCGAGGCTTTTGTTGGTGATGACGTACTTAAAAATCCTACATATTATTCTCAGGGACAGGGCGTTCACCGTTATGTGTGCCGTCATTGTGGAAAGATGATGGCTGTGGCATTCATCATTCCGATGCTTGTTCGTCATGTATCTTCAGGCGGTTCCGGCGGCTTTGGTGGTGGCGGTGGCTTCAGTGGCGGCAGCTTCGGCGGTGGTATGACAGGAGGAGGCGGTGCTTCCGGTGGCTGGTAAACTCATCTTTTCAAATGCTATTTGAAAAAAATGCCATTTTTATCCACTATCATTTGAAAAAAGTGATATTAATACCGACAATGTTTCCATTGAAGTTATTCCGGCATGGAAATGGCTGTTACAATAATTTCAATCCATTTTCGTTATTATATTGTGTGTAAAAATTGACAGCTAAATGAAACTCAAGAATATAATCATATTTCTGCTTTGCTCACTGCCCCTCTTTGCGCAGGCACGCGACGTAAAAATCCACGGCAAAATTACCGATGAGAAAAATTCTGCTATGGAATTTGTTACCGTCGGAATATCAGGCACTGCAATAGGCACTATGTCAAAAGCTGATGGAAGTTACTATTTCTCAGCACCTTATAACGATACTATTTGTGTTACTTTCACCTGTATCGGGTATAACAAGGTGGAGCGTAAACTTATCGACCCTGACGGAGATGTGACACTCAATGTCGCAATGCAGCCAACAGCCACTGTGCTGCAGGAAGTGGAAATTACAGACTTCAAAAAGCAGACAGACCAGATGCAGACCATAAGCGGCGAGGCTGCTAAACTTATGCCTAACGTTTCGGGTAATGGCGTTGAGGGTATGCTTGCTACAATGGCTGGTGTCAGCAGTAGCAACGAGATGTCGTCGCAATACTCTGTTCGTGGCGGTACTTTTGATGAAAACTCTGTCTATATCAACGGAGTAGAGGTTTATCGCCCACAGCTTATCGCCTCCGGTCAGCAGGAAGGGCTTAGTATCATAAATAGTGACCTTGTTAAATCTATAGGTTTCTCTACAGGCGGTTTTTCAGCCGAATACGCCGACAAGATGTCGTCTGTTTTGGATATAGAATATCGGGAGCCAGAATCACTTGAGGGTTCGCTCTCTTTGAGCTTGATGGGAGGCTCGCTTTATTTCGGACAGCATGCAGGAAAATTCAGTCAGCTACATGGTATCAGGTATAAGCGCAATTCGTCACTCCTTGGCTCTATGGAGACTAAGGGAGAATACGACCCGCGTTTCTTTGACTATCAGACAAACCTTATTTACCGCCCCGCTAATAAGTGGAAAGTTTCTTTCCTCGGCAACGTCGCAATAAACGACTATAAATTTGTGCCCGAATCTCGCACAACAAACTTTGGCACTTCAACTGATGCAAAGCAATTTAAGGTCTATTTCGATGGTCAGGAAAAAGACAAGTTTGAAACTTGGCTCGGTGCGCTCACTGTAGACTATGTGCACTCTAAATCAACAGGTCTCAGCCTCGTCACTTCAGGATATATCACAAATGAACTCGTTGCATACGACATCCTTGGTGAATATTGGCTTGACCAGGCAGGCACTACCGGCGACGGTTCTGAAGGCAGTGCTGTAGGTGGTGAACTGGGTGTTGGTCGTTATCACGAACACGCCCGTAACAGACTCAAAATGAGTGTTATTTCTGTAGGTGTAAAAGGCTATCAAGGCATTGGAAACCATAACATCACATACGGTGCTAATCTTAACTTTGAGAAAGTTGATGAACGCTCCCGTGAATACGAATTGCGTGACTCTGCAGGATATACGCAGCCACACAATGCAAACTATATCCAGATGGTTTATAACCTCACTTCCGTACACTGGTTTAGCAGCAAGCGTGCTTCGGCTTACGTTCAGGATACCTATAAACTACCGCTTAAATCAGGCTTGCTTACCATAAACGGCGGTATCAGAGCCAGTTACTGGGGTTTTAACAAGGAATTTATTATTTCTCCCCGTGCAAACGTTTCATTTGTCCCGGAAAACAATCCGTCATGGACTATGCGCTTTGCCACAGGACTTTATTACCAAAGCCCATTTTATAAAGAATACCGGCAGCCAGTCACAGATGATTATGGAAATACGAAAATCATTCTAAACCGTGATATTAAGTCACAGCAGAGCCTTCATTTCATACTCGGCACAGATTACACTTTCCGTGCTTATGGCAGACCGTTCAAGCTTTCCGGCGAGATGTATTATAAAAAACTTAACGACCTAATCCCATACGAGATAAACAACCTGAAAGTTGTCTACACAGGACTAAACGAGACAAGCGGTTACACTGCCGGACTTGATATGAAAATTTTCGGACAGTTCGTGCCGGGGAGTGACTCTTGGGTTAGCTTTTCGCTCATGAAGACAAGCGAAACCCTCAATGGCGTAAACGTCCCTCGTCCTACCGACCGCAGGTACAGTTTCGCAGTCTATTTTACAGACTATTTCCCGAAAATCCCCCGCCTGAAATTCAGCCTAAAGGGAATTTTCTCAGATGGACTGCCTACAACTGCCCCACATACCACTCGAGACCAGGGATATTTCCGTGCACCTGCATACAAACGCATGGATATCGGGCTTTCCTATGCACTCCTTCCCGAGCTTGGAGAAGGGGAGACTCGTTCCGGAATATTCCGCCACCTAAAGTCTGCTTGGCTCGGACTCGACGTATTCAATTTACTTGACATTTCTAACGTTTCGGGTTATTATTGGGTCACCGACGTTAACCGCATACAGTATGCTGTGCCAAACTATCTCACTCAGCGACAGCTAAATGTGCGCCTTACAGTCAATTTCTAATACCAATATATGCATCATACCAAAAAAAATGCGTAAATTTGCAAGTTAAATTATTCATTTAATCTTAAACAGAAAATTTACTCGTTTTTTCTTGATTATGAAGCATATTTTCGCTATAGCAATTCTCGCATTGGCGCTTACAGGATGCCATGCGCCTAAGACCGTTACATACATGGAAGGCTCCGAGCAGTTTTCAAAAACAGATTTAGCTGCAGTAAATCCTTTTGACGAGCCTGTAATTAAGCCTGGAGACCTCCTGAACATTGAAGTCTCTGCGTCTTCATATGAGTCTGTTGCAATGTTTAATAAAGGCAGATATATGACGGCTGAGGGAAATATTCAAAATAATAATTACAACAATACCGACCAGAATATCCGTTACTATCTCGTTGATAAAGATGGTGATATAGATTTCCCTCTCGTTGGTGCTATTCATGTAGGAGGACTTAAGAAAAGCGAGGTTAAGGAAAATGTTGTCAGTGCTATTTATCCCAAATACATCAAGGAGCAACCAACCGTCGATGTCCGCATTATGAACTTCAGCGTTACAGTTCTTGGACAAGTGAAATCACCTGGTATTGTCACCAGCACAAACGAGAGAATGACAATCCTTGAGGCTATTGCGCGAGTAGGCGACCTTGATATCCGTGGTGAGCGTGAAAACATAAAGATTATGCGAACTAACGCCGACGGAACACGCGAAATAGCTGTTGTTGACATTCACGACAAGAATATACTTAACTCTCCTTACTACAACCTGCAGCAAGACGACGTGATTTATGTCGAGCCTAACCGCTCTG
>CALYOL010000085.1 GCA_945231345.1 uncultured Porphyromonadaceae bacterium | reverse complement strand
CAAGCGAGAGAAATATTATCAAGAACTATTTCTTCAAGCCAACGGCTCCACTCCAATTCCGGGACGTTCCGGTATTGTCACCTTGCCATTTACAATTTTAATACCGTCAAACAAGTCATTAGCTATCAGCAAATTACCGTCAAGGTCTGCCCAATCAACCATCGGAGCAAGCTGAGCAGCTGCTGTCACCGCACAAGAAGTCTCCGTCATACAGCCAAGCATCACCTTCATTCCAAGCGCACGAGCAAGAACTGCCATCTGATATGCCTCATGCATACCAGTGCTCTTCATCAGCTTGATATTAATACCGTCGTACGCCTCCGCTGCGCGGCGCACATCAGGCAGACGCTGCAAAAACTCATCTGCTATGATTGGCAGCGGTGAACGCTCACGCAGCCACGCCGTTTCTTCTATCATTTCTTTCGGCATCGGTTGCTCAACAAAGAGACAATTACGCTCCGACAGCCAATGGCACATCTCAAGAGCCTTTTCCTTGTCGCTCCATCCCTGGTTGGCATCTACGCATATCGGGCGGTCCGTCTTTGAGCGGATTATCTCTACAAGCTCCTTGTCATTGTCAAGACCCATCTTAACTTTTAAGACATTATACGGGTCAGCCTCATCAACCTTCTGGCGCACCACATCCGCCTTATCTATACCGATAGTGAAAGACGTACTCGGAGCCTTTCCCGGGTCAAGACCCCAGATTTTGTACCATGGTTGACCCATGATTTTACCCAACAGGTCATGCAGTGCAATATCCACCGAAGCCTTCGCTGCTCGGTTATTTGGTGCCACAGAATCCATATATTCATGTATTTCCTCTATGCGGAATGGGTCTGTAAACTGAGACAAATCAAGAGCGGAAAGAAATTTTGTCACACTTTCCACACTTTCACCCAGATACGGAGGCATAGACGCCTCACCATAGCCAACTATGCCGTCATACTCAATGCGAACCTGAACGTCTGGCGTTGTTGTACGACTGTATTTCGCAAGATTAAAAGCATGGCGCAACTGCAGCTCGTATGGGAAAAAAGTCAGATTAAGACGACCCGAACGACCGGTCTGCTTAGTTGGCTCACCAAATGCTGAAAAGGAAATAGGGGCAGCTATAGCCATTGCGCTCAGCGCTGCACCCTTGAGGAAATTTCTTCTGTCCATAAATATTATGTTTAAGGCTTGTTATTATTCTTATTTGTTAAAAAACCATGGGTGGTCTTCCACTCTCGTTATGCCCTGAGATGGTATACTTCCATCTATGCGCACCGCCGTAATGAAAGAGTGGGAGCCATATAGCGGTGACTTAGGATTTAGAGAATTGCGCTTTACACGACCTGATGAGTGAACATAGTCGCCATTCTTGTCGTGGATTGCAACGTGAGTTATTCTGCCCGTCTTTTTATTTCCGAAAAACAATAGGTCTGCAGCCTTGAATTTAGTCCAGTCATCACCAAGGTTTGCCCCGGTCTTCACTTGCTGCGAAGCGTCGCGCATCAATATGATGCCATTTGAAAGATAGCTTATTTTCGATAGCCCTGAGCAGTCGCACGCCTTTACCGAAGTGCCACCCCACAGATAATACGTTCCTTCCATAGAATATGCCGTATCCAGGATTTTCTGTGCATCAAATTTTTGCTTTGCCCATTCTGCAAAAGGCGCTACATCTGCCGTTGAGATATATCCCTCGCGCCCGTCAGGCAGCACTACATGAGTCATTGCAGATTTTGCATCATATTTGCCCTCTAAAATATCACCCAACACCGCATCCGAAATCACGTCTCGCGGAGAAGTGCTTTTCGCAGTCCTGTAGATGCGCGTCTGATGAAGTTTTGTCACTATCACGCGCTCTGCACTGCGCCACTGCGCCATCTCACCTGCCGTCTTTTCAGTAAATGAAGCTTCTGAGATGTACGCGATATAGCCATCCGGAGTCTGGGCACGCCACCAGTCATTGCCAACCTCCTCAAGCAGGCGGATAGGCTGACCCATGATTGATTGTGTTGCCATTTCCGCAGAAAGACTCGGTCCTGTACGCAAACAACACACTGCGAGCTTAACAATAGCCCATTTATCAGACGGATATACGGTTATATTATCTTTTACTGCGATTCCTCTTTTTTCAAAAGCTGAAAGTAATGCGTCTTTGGCAGTCTGCTCAGACGTTTTGCCTTTGAGAACCACTGTATCACCTTCTTTTGTGCCTTTTATCTCAAAAATCACTTGGCGGCGGTCCGGTGCAACTTGCTGTTTCACTTCGCTGATAATTGCCGACGGGGTTACTATTCCGTTGCCTAAATCTTCAACACTGAGAATCTCCAGTTTCTGGTCCCAGCCAGGATAGAACAGATTACCTTTACTGCATTCCACCTCGCCAGTCTGCGAATCTACGGTCTCTGAGCGGATAAAAGTCTTCGCCGGGAAAAACTCGCCGCACACACCCTTGTTTGCTGCCAGACGCCACTGGTCAAGACCTGTGGAATAGAACTTTATGAGGTTTTCTTCGCCTGCCGGTGTATAGCGTCCAAATGATGCATCCACAGGCACCCAACCCACTCCCTCAAAATATACTTCAGCCCAGTCATGGAGGTTCAAGGCGCCCGGATGAAGCATCCAGCCACTCTCCCACCTTGCCGGGATGCCAAGGCTACGCATCATGGAAATATACAGCAGCGATACCTGTCCACAGTCCCCATGCTTGCCATCTATCACATATTGCGGTATACATGGAATTGTGCTATATTCCAGAGCACCGGCCCACGGAAAGTTCTTTCTGATATAGTCAAACACCATTTCAGAGCAGCGATACGGATTTTTCTCATCCCCTACTATGCTCTTCGCCAAAGATGTCATGTCCACAATGTGAGGAGCTTCAAATGATGTATACTGCTTATATAGCTCCGAGTTCTCATCGTATGGCTTTATGTTTGCCAGAATGTAATCCGGAGAAAAATACTGTGCGCCCACCTCAAATTCCACCACACACTCAAAGTGTGTATTCTCCTCGCCTACAGGCTGCACAAAATACGCCGTATTATGCACAGAGCGGTCAAGCGTTGAGAGCACATAATCCTCCGGATATGTAGATATTATCTTCACCGACGGCTGACGCTGTGTCACCAGCGGAATAGGCATCCACACACGCAGCGTATCGCCCTTTATTGCATCCACTGTAGGGACATCTATCGTGAAGCGGTATTTCACACGCTTTTTCTGCGTCAGTCCGCCATCACCATTCGAGCTATACACAATGTCCGTTACCAGCTTTACGTCGTTTGCGTCTGCATCCGCCCCGCGCCCCTTAAAGCCGGACAGCTCAGGACACAGCAGCTTCACATTGCTGTCAGCCTTGCGGTGGACCATCCGTTTCCCGCCTATCATCTTCGTTTCGATATATCCTTTTTTGATATACTTGTCTATGGTCTTATTGTCCAGAAAGTCAATCTTCTGCTTGATTTCACTCACCGTATAGGGAAAATCACGATTTATGCGCGATGCTATTGCTGATGCTGAATCAGACTCAAGCCACACAGGATTTTCTGCATATCCCGTTGCTGTCAGGCTCGCTGCCATAAGGGCTGATAGTAAAATTTTGCGTAGGGTCATATCTATGATGAATTTTTCTGATTATTGTTTTTAACTCCGTAAAGTTACGAAATAGTTTTTGAATATTCAGTCATTTTTCACCAAATTTTATTTGCAGATACATATTTTTTTGCCTACTTTTGTCATCAGAATGAAAAAATACGTCATCATATTGTTTCTTATAGCCATTCTCACCTCCTGCCACAGCAGCAAGAAGGTCACTGCATCAGACCCTATTTATGGCAACACAGAAAACTATTCATCCGACGGCCCTGAGCAGGAACAAGAAATCAAAATCAATGGCAAACAACGAAAAGCCATTGTAAAAGAAGCTAACAAGTGGCTCGGAACTCCTTACAAATACGCCGGCGAAAGCCGAAATGGAACTGACTGCTCCGGCATGGTCATGACCATTTACAAAGACGTTTGCGGAATAAAACTCCCTCGTAACTCCGCCAAACAGGCTGATTTTTGCGAGAAAATCAAGAAAAAAAACCTCCGTCCCGGCGACCTCCTGTTCTTCGCAACTGGCAAAGACAAGAAAAAAGTCTCACACGTCGGCATTTACATTGGAGATGACAAGATGATTCACGCTTCAACCTCCCGAGGAGTCGTCATCAACAAAATCACAGAACAATACTACGAAAAAACTTTCATTTCGTGCGGTAAGGTAGTGAAATAACTTGGTTTTTCACTCTTTTTCCCATAATGATGCAACTTTTCCACAAAACCTGCGTCATATATTACAGACAACTAAAAATTATTAATCACTCAGAAACAAAAATGGAATTATTAAAAGTAGAACACGTCTCTAAAGAATACACCGGGCACAAAGCCCTAAACGACGTGTCTATCACCGTCAATCAGGGCAGGGTTTACGGACTATTAGGTCCTAACGGAGCTGGCAAGACCACCCTCATTCGAATTATCAACCATATCACTGCCCCGGATTCAGGAACAGTCACTTTCGACGGACACACACTCTGCCAGGACGACGTCGCTCAGATTGGATATCTACCTGAAGAACGCGGACTTTACAAAAAAATGAAAGTTGGAGAGCAAGCTCTCTTTTTCGCCCGACTAAAAGGACTTAGCAAGAGCGACGCCGAACTTCGACTAAAAGAATGGTTTGACCGTCTCGAAATATCTTCTTGGTGGGACAAGAAAGTTGAAGAGTTATCTAAGGGCATGGCGCAGAAAGTACAGTTTATCATCACCGTACTACACAACCCTAAGCTCCTGATTTTCGACGAGCCTTTCTCAGGCTTTGACCCCATCAACGCAAACATCCTCAAAAACGAGATTCTTCGCCTCAAAGACAATGGAGCAACAGTAATCTTCTCCACTCACAACATGAGCAGTGTTGAATCCCTTTGCGACGACATCACACTCATCAACAAGTCACAAAACATTCTCACCGGCTCTGTCGCAGAAATCCGCTCTCGACTCGGCGCAAACCGTTACCGAATCACTTTCGCAGGCGAAGCTGACAATTTTCTCTCAAAGCTCGATGGTAACATCATGGAGCAAAACATCGAGACCGTTTCGCAGACCGAAAAATCACTTACTATAAAGGTCACTCCACTCGTCTCTCGCAGAGACATGGTAAAACTCGCCGCCGAGACTTTAGACCTTACAACATTCGCCCCGGCTCTCCCTTCCATGGACGAAATTTTCATCTCTACCGTTGAACAATTTAACAACTCACAAAAATGAGCAGCAAAATAGGACTTATCATCTCCCGTGAATACTTCGAGAGAGTCTATAAAAAAAGCTTTATTATAACTACACTTCTCGTGCCAATAATCATGCTGGCTCTAATGGCGCTGCCCACAATCCTCATGATTTTCCACGAAAGCGACACATACAATTACGCTGTCATAGACCGCTCTGGCATCGTCGCCGCTTCACTACAAGACACCGAGACAATCCAATTCTCTCGAGTAAACATGCCGATAGACAGTGCTAAGGCTGACACAAGGTTCGACGGCGTGCTCGTAATCGGCGAAAACGCTATCAAGAACCCATCAAACATCGCACTTTACAATCATGGTGCCAGCTCGCTGGATACTGAAGGCAGTATACGCAGCCAGCTAAAAAACATTATCGAAAACGAGCGACTGAAAGCTTACAACATCGACAACATTCAGCAAATTCTCTCTGAAGTAAACGCTAACGTTCAAATCGCAACTTATCGCATCGCGGAAGACACAGGAGAAGAAGAAGCTTCATCCTCAAGTGAGACAAGCTTCATCACAGGACTCGCTATGGCGTTTATCCTTTACATGTTCCTTATCATTTACGGACAAATGGTAATGACAAGCATCATCGAGGAGAAAAACAACCGAGTACTCGAAATCGTAGTCTCATCTGTCCGTCCGGAGCAGCTAATGATGGGTAAAATCCTCGGAATCGGGCTCGTCGCTCTCACACAGATTGCCATTTGGGGAATACTGCTCTTCACCGCTCTCGGATACGTTATCCCTGCTCTACTCCCAGCTGACGTCCTCGCAGACGTCGCTGCCATGAACGCCGGGCAGACTGCTTCCATGACAAACGACATGGAAATGGTGCAGGCTGTTTCAGCCCTTACAGACTTCGGACACATTGCAACAATCTTCACATACATGGTTCTCTTCCTCATCGGCGGATTTCTCCTTTACTCTTCAATTTATGCAGCTATAGGTTCTGCTGTAGACAATATACAAGACGCTTCACAGCTCCAGTCTGTCGCGCTTATGCCTATTATCATCGGTTTTGTCTGCGCCACCGTCGTTGGTGCCGAACCAAATTCCACCTTAGCTGTTGTATTATCTATGATACCTTTCACCTCACCAATGCTGATGATGGTTCGTATCCCTTACGGAATCCCCACTTGGGAGCCTATCATTTCCGTAATAATACTTTACATCTCTTTCATCGCAATGGTCTGGATTGCTGCAAAAATCTATCGCGTCGGTATCTTTATGTACGGCAAGAAGCCTACATTCAAAGACCTTATCCGATGGGCAAGATACAAATAACATTATTTTGTTAGACATATTTTTTCACACTCCCAATAAACAGCTTAAATCATACCATAATTAACGGTAAAGGCTACTGAGAAGGTAGCCTTTATTTTTTGAATATATTATGCAATAATTTTAAAAACCATCCGTTATATAATAAAATAACTAACTATCATGAGAAAATATATCCTCTCCATTATTGCGACAACTCTCGCACTCACACTCTCCGCACAACTGAAGTTTAACGCCGACAAAACTTTCAAGATTGTTCAGCTGACAGACATTCACTGGATTGCCGGTGACACAAACTCCGACATCGCCGGAGAAAACATCTCACACATCCTTGACGAAGAAAAACCGGACCTCGTAATATATACCGGTGACCTAATCTATGGCTCACCAGTAAAAGAAGGACTTCGCTGCGCTCTCGAGCCTTGCGTCTCTCGCGGCATCCCTTTCGCAGTCACACTCGGCAATCACGATGCTGAACTCGAATGGAACCCTGACCAAATCTACGACTACATCACATCTTTTCCCGGTAATCTCACATCTACCACACCGGGAATTTCCGGCAAGACAAACTACACACTAACCATCAAATCCGCACACAACGACACCGACGCCGCTGTCCTTTATATGATTGACAGTCACGGATACAACAAAGTTGACGGTTACGAGTGGGTGAAAAAC
>CALYOL010000084.1 GCA_945231345.1 uncultured Porphyromonadaceae bacterium | reverse complement strand
AAATCGAGCTTTACAGCGCATCAGGCGTTCTCGTGGCCAAGTCACAGGGTCAGACAGTAGAAGTTTCCGCTCTCCGCGGTCTCTACATCGTCAAGGTTAAAGACGCTGACGGAATTATCCGCGCACAGAAGCTCATCATCAGATAGCAACCACCGCAACCGTAAATTATTTAATATTAACGGTTTATCATAGAGGCGGACGTGACTCACATCCGCCTCTATTTATCCACTCTTCACTATTCTCTATTCTCTATTCTCTATTCTCTATTCCCTCCTATCTCCTTCTCCTATAAGCCTTTGGCGAACATCCGAGATGCTTATTTACATATTTGCTGAAAAACGATATATTCGGGAAATCAAGGATATTCGCTATTTCTTTTATCGATAAGTCTGTATAGTCCAGGTAATGAGTGATTTTCTTAACCATCACGTCGTTAATCAGGGCTGATGCTGTCTTTCCGCATGTTTCTTGGCATGCGCGAGATAGATATTTCGGCGTGACGCAGAGCTGGTCTGCATAATACTTCAGCTTTCTCACAGTGCAATCATCTTTCGTCAGTAGTTGTGAAAACTTAAAAAACAGCAAATCTGCACTTTTCAGGTTTGCAGCATATTCTTCGTCACGATATATTTCATCCATCACGCTGGACAGAATATCATATAGCAGCGCCCGGACGATAGAATACACTGTTTCGCGAAGATAATGATGTGAATACGAGAGTTTTACCTCCATCAGGTTTGCGTACGCGTATAGTATTTTACTCAGTTCTTCGTTGATGAATATTACCCTGTTTTTACGCAGTCGCAAGCCTATTTGCTGAAGTCCGCGGTCAAGTTTTAGCATTGATACTAACAGCTTTTCTGAAATACAGAGCAGAAAGCCTCGGAAATCTTCACTTGAACTGACAGACAAGCATTGGTTTGTATTGCTCACAAACATCACCTCAAATGGATTGAGGCTTACTGTCTCGCTCACAAATTGAACATTCACGCTCCCTGTGCTGCATCCCACAAGTGTGATATGACTTCCAGACAGGCTTTGAAATACTTCTTCTTTGTTGCTGTAATCTACTCGAATACAGGATACATTCTCATCATTGTATAATGGGCTGGAATTAAAAAATTTATCAAATTGTTCCATTTTTCTTCATATTTTCTCAATTGCAAAAGTAGCTAAAAATCTGTGTTTTATAGTAAATTTTCAAACTAAATCGTTGTCTCTATTTTCCACATTGTTGGCTTAATTTTCCATATTGAATTTTTTGTGGAAAATTTGACAACTCTATATCCTCAATAGATAACTTCCATATTCCCATAACTTACTACCTTTGCGGAGTTTTCAAGAAAAATAACAATAACGACTTATGAACAAAAAAGCAAATTACATTTTCAGTGCTTTCATCGCCGTTGCGTTGGCATCTTGTTCTTCCGGTGAAGAAGCACAGCAGCAGGCTGCTACACAGGCTCCGGCTGGCTACAAGACTCTTACTGTAGCAAAAAGCGACAAAACAGTTTCTGAAACCTATTCCGCTACCATCCGCGGTTGTCAGGACATTGACATACTTCCGCAGGTGTCCGGTAAAATCGAGCGTCTTTGCGTCACTGAAGGTCAGGTCGTAAGAAACGGACAGCTCCTTTTCGTCATCGACCAGGTCCCTTATCGCGCTGCACTTAAGACTGCAGAGGCTAATATGGAGGTTGCAAAGGCTGACCTCGCCACTGCTGAACTTAACCTAAACAACAGCCGTATGCTGAACGAGAAAAACGTTGTTTCTAACTCTAACTTGCAGACTGTTGAAAACGCATTCCTTTCTGCTAAAGCCCGTCTCGCTCAGGCTGAAGCTCAGCTCGTTAATGCTCAAAACAATCTGTCTTATACCGAGGTCAAGGCTCCTTGCAATGGTGTTGTCGGCACACTCCCTTACCGTGTCGGTACGCTCGTCAGCCCATCTATGATGCAGCCGCTTACTACTATCAGCGATAACTCTAAGATGTATGTTTACTTCTCTATGACGGAAAACCAACTCCTCTCTTACACTCGCAAATATGGCTCTATGGCTGAAACTCTCAAGAATATGCCTGAAATTGAGCTTCGACTCAACGATGGTAGCGTTTACGACCAAAAAGGCAAAATCGAAACTATCAGCGGAGTCATTGACCCACAGACTGGCTCTGTTTCCGCTCGCGCTGAGTTTGACAACTCCGGCAGAATTTTACACAGTGGTGCTTCAGGCACTGTTGTCCTCCCTTACACTTACACAGACTGCATCGTTATCCCTCAGGAAGCTACTATGAAGATGCAAAACATGGTTCTCGTTTATAAAGTGGTTGACGGAAAAGCTGTTTCACAGATTATCGACGTTGTCAAGATTAACGATGGTAGAGAATATATCGTTACCGGTGGCATCGAAGTAGGCGACGAAATACTGGCTGAAGGTGTCGGTATTATCAGAGAAGGTACACAGGTGAAATAATCGTAGTTTTCTGGTAAACAAAGATTTTGAATATGAAAGGTAATATCTTTATAAAACGTCCTGTAATGGCGATTTCAATCTCTATTTTGATATTCGCAATCGGACTTATTTCTCTTTATACTCTGCCTGTCGAGCAATACCCTGACATTGCCCCGCCTACAGTGAGAGTCTCTGCTAACTATACCGGCGCTGATGCTGAAGCTGTTTTAAACTCTGTTATCATGCCACTTGAAGAGGCTATTAACGGTGTGGAAAATATGACTTATATGACCTCACAGGCTTCTAACTCCGGCTCTGCTACTATTACCGTCTATTTCAAGCAGGGTACCGACCCTGATATGGCTCAGGTTAACGTGCAAAACCGTGTCGCGCGTGCACAAGGTCTTCTCCCTGCTGAAGTTACCAAAATCGGTGTCACTACGCAAAAGCAGCAGACCAGCTTCCTTCAGATTGGCTCTTTTGTCAGCGATGGAAGATACGACCGTACTTTCCTCGCAAACTATCTGGATATAAACGTTGTACCACAATTAAAGCGTGTCAGCGGAGTGGGTGACGTAATGCTTATGGCGGATACTTACAGTATGCGTATTTGGCTTAATCCTGAGCGTATGGCGCAATACAAACTTGTTCCGTCTGACGTCACTGCTGTATTGGGTGAGCAAAATATTGTTGCGCCTACAGGTTCCCTTGGTGACAATTCTCATAACGTATTCCAATACACGATGAAATATCGTGGACGTCTTAAGAGCGTGGAAGAATTTAAAAATACCGTTGTCCGCGCTAACGAAGATGGTTCTGTGCTACGACTCAAAGATGTTGCTGACGTTGAGCTCGGTACTCTCTCTTACGCTTTTGTCAGTGAAATGGACGGTAAGCCTGCATGCTCTTTTATTGTATTCCAGGTTGCAGGCTCTAATGCTACTGCCGTTAACAAAGACATCTTCAAGCAGCTTGACAAAATCAGCGAAACTCTCCCTGTAGGCACTGAATTTGTGACTATGATGAGCTCTAACGACTTCCTCTTTGAGTCTATCTACAACGTGGTGGAGACTCTTGTCATTGCAATTATCCTCGTTATCCTCGTGGTTTACTTCTTCTTGCAAGACCTCAAGAGTACACTTATTCCATCTATATCAATTATCCTTTCGCTTATTGGCACTTTTGCCTGTCTTAGCGCCGCTGGTTTCTCGCTTAACATTTTGACGATGTTTGCTCTCGTGCTTGCTATCGGTACTGTCGTGGACGATGCAATTGTCGTGGTTGAGGCGGTGCAAGCCAAATTCGACGCAGGATACACTTCGCCTTACAAGGCTACTAAAGACGCTATGGGTGATGTGACTATGGCTATTATCACTTGTACCTGCGTTTTCATGGCTGTGTTTATCCCTGTGACTTTCACCGGCGGTACTTCAGGTATTTTCTACACTCAGTTCGGTATCACAATGGCTACTTCTGTGGGTATCTCTATGATTTCCGCTCTCGTCCTCTGTCCTGCCCTCTGTGCAATGATTATGCGTCCTTCCGACGGTAAAAAAAGTCCTAAGAGCATTAACGGTCGTATCCGCGCCGCTTACAACGCTTCTTTCAATGCCGTCCTTGGAAAATATAAGCGTGGTATAATGTTCTTCACACGCCAGCGTTGGTTCGTTTGGGTCGCTACTGCAGCTGCTGTCGTTGTTTTATTCTGGCTCATGGCTACAACTAAGACAGGACTTGTACCACAGGAAGACCAGGGTGTTATGATGGTTAACGTCAGCACTTCCCCGGGTAACACTCTCTTTGAAACCAACAAGATTATGGACCAGGCTGAGCAAATTCTCAAAAATGAACCTGATATCGAGCACTATGCCCGTATCACCGGTTATGGTCTTATCTCAGGACAGGGCGCTTCTTATGGTACTATCATTGTCCGACTCAAAGATTGGGACGAACGTAAGGGGAAAGAACACTCTGCAAATGCCGTTTCTGCAAGACTTAACGCTCAGTTCGCTCAGATTAAGGAGGCTCAAATCTTTACTTTCCAGCCGGCTATGATTCCCGGTTATGGTATGGGCAACCAGGTTGAGCTTAACATTCAAGACAAATCCGGCGGTGATATGGCTACATTCTTCGGTAACTCTATGAAATTCATCATGGCACTGAACCAGCGTCCGGAAATTTCCATGGCTTACACTACTTATGCCATGAACTTCCCACAGATTTCTGTCAGTGTGGACGCTGCTAAATGCAAGCGCGCCGGTATTTCTCCCGCTTCTGTCCTTGAAGTGCTCGGAAGTTACTGTGGTGGAGCTTATATCTCAAATTACAACGAGTTTGGTAAGGTTTACCGCGTAATGCTTCAGGCTTCCCCGGAATATCACCTCGACCAAAAGTCACTCGACAATATGTTTGTTCGTAACGGAACACAGATGGCGCCTCTTAGCCAGTTTGTAACTCTCACAGAGACAATGGGGGCTGAGACTGAAAACCGTTTCAACCTTTACAGCTCTATCACTGCTCAGGTGGGTGTCGCTGAAGGTTACTCTATGGGTGAGGCACAAAACGCTATCGCCGAAGTCGCTGCAACTATGCTCCCTTCCTCTTACGGTTACGAATATAGCGGTATGTCTCGTGAGCTCGCTGAAAATGGTGGTAATAGCAACACTGCTTTCATTTACATCGTATGCGTGTTCCTGATTTACCTCATCCTGTCTTGTCTTTACGAGAGCTTCCTCCTCCCGCTCGCCGTCATCCTCTCCGTGCCGTTCGGACTCATGGGTTCTTTCCTCTTCGCAAAGATGTTCGGACTTGAAAATAACATCTACCTCCAGACGGGTGTGATTATGCTTATCGGTCTTCTTGCTAAGACTGCCATCCTTATCACTGAATATGCTATCGAGCGTCGTCGCCACGGACTCAGCATCACCATGTCGGCTTACTATGCTGCCAAATGCCGTCTCCGTCCTGTCCTCATGACTGTGCTTACAATGGTGTTCGGTATGCTTCCGCTCATGTTCTCTACAGGCGCAGGTGCCAATGGTAACTCTTCTCTCGGTACAGGTGTCGTAGGTGGTATGCTTATCGGTACGCTCGCGCTTATGATTGTCGTCCCGGTATTCTACATCATCTTCGAATACCTTCAGGAAAAAATCCGTAAGCCAATGCACTACGACGACCCTCAAATTAATCACCCTGAATAATCCCTAAAATGAAAAAATTAGCTTTATATATTTCTTTAGCATTGATGACCGCAAGCTGCGGCGTCTATACTAAGTACGAACAGAAAACTGAAGTGCCGGAAAACCTGTATGGACTATCCATACAGGCTACCGACACCACATCTACAGGCGACATCGCTTGGCGTGAAATGTTTACTGACCCTCTCCTTCAAGGCCTTATCGAAAAGGCTCTGAACCAAAATACAGACCTCTTATCAGCATCACTTCGCGTCACCGAGGCTGAGGCTGCTCTGAAGGCTTCTAAACTCGCTTATCTCCCCGCTTTCGCTCTCGCGCCACAAGGCACCGTGAGCAGCTACGACGGTGGAAAAGCATCTCAGATTTATTCTCTCCCTCTCACCGCAAGCTGGGAACTGGACCTAAACGGAAAGCTCCGCAACTCCAAGAAACAGGCTGCGGCTCTCCTCGCTCAAAGCAAAGACTATCAGCAAGCTGTGCAATGCCAGATTATAGCTGCGGTGGCGAATACTTACTATACGCTCCTCATGCTTGATGAGCAGCTCGCTATCACACGCAGCACTATCATCTCTTGGGAAGAAACTCTCGAGGCTACACGTGCACTTTACGACGCCGGAATGACTAATGAAATCGCTGTGCAGCAGCTTCAGGCTTCTGTCGCAGGGGTTAAAGCCTCTGAGCTTGACCTGGTTAAGCAGATTGATGAAGTGGAAAATTCTATGTCGCTCCTCCTCGCCGAAACTCCGCATGCCATCAGCCGTGGCAAACTCGCCGACCAGCAGTTTACATCTGAAATCAGTGCCGGAGTGCCTTTAAAATTGCTCGCGTCACGTCCTGACGTCAGAGCTGCTGAAAGAAACCTTGAAAAGGCTTTCTATGCAACAAACAGTGCACGCAGCTCTTTCTATCCGTCCCTCACCCTTAGTGGAAGCGTTGGCTGGACAAATAATTCCGGCATCGGAATACAAAACCCGGCGAAAATTCTCGCTTCTGCCGTCGCTTCACTCACTCAGCCTCTCTTTGCACGTGGACAACTCAATGCACAGCTTAAAATCGCTAAGGCTCAGCAGGAAGAAGCTGAACTACAGTTTACTCAGACGCTCCTTAATGCAGGTGTTGAGGTAAACGACGCTCTCAAGGCTTATCAGACAGCAAAGGCTAAGGCTGACCTTTATGCGTCACAGGTAGAAAATCTTGATAAGGCATATAAAAACACCATGTTGCTCATGGAATATGGTAATGCCACTTACATCGAGGTGCTTAACGCACAGCAGACTTTCCTCTCTGCACAACTAAATCAGACTGCTAACCGCTTCGCCGAAATTCAGTCAGTAATTACTCTTTACAACGCTCTCGGCGGCGGTGCTAAATAAAGATAAAATCGTAGTGATACGAATATGGTGAATAATTGAAAATGCAACATTAGAAAAGTATCATTTTGGGGGGCGCATTATGAGTAATTGCACAACTTTCACCCCTGAATGAACCCCTTTAGATTTCTCTAATCAGGAAAACATAATTGTTTTGCCGGAGTCACTCCAGAGGCCGTGGTCGTTGTCGCAATTTGCTTTTTCTCATGCGGTCCTAAAATATCACGGGGTGGCTCCGGCTTTTTTATTGTCAGGTGATTTTTTAATCTGCTTTTCCCGTCATTCCCCTTGATTTTTACAAAAT
>CALYOL010000083.1 GCA_945231345.1 uncultured Porphyromonadaceae bacterium | reverse complement strand
CCCACGAGGTATCAGCCCATTTGGTTATCTTTGCAGTTGGTAAAAAAATAAACCATTGCTGTCCTTTTGAGTTTTACCGGACAGCAATAAAATCTTATATTCACTAATCGTTATTCACATCAAATTGTGTACTAACTCGTACACTTTTCTAAATCGGGAAATATAAGTTTTACCGGACAGCTATAAATAAAGACTTTTGATAAGGAGTATGTCGTGAGTTTTATGAATCGAAATGATAAAAAGGTAACGCACCTTTTGATTACTAACTATTAAACAGCAGTTTGGTCATTTTGTGCTTTTATAGAAAAAGTAGGCGAAGGCGGCACCGGCGGGGAAGAGCGAAGCGCAGAAGCTTAGGATTAGTCCGTAAATCCCTAAATTGCAGGTGAATGCGAGAAGATATGATGCCGGAATGCCAATTACAATATAGCTCACAAATGCTATCCACAACATTGGCATCACATTTCCTGTGCCGCGCAAAGCACCGGAAAACGTAATCTGCGTGGCGTCGCCAAGCTGATATAGCAGAAGTGGGATAATGAGCGTTAAGGTAGTGGTAATCACTGCCTTATCCGTTGTGAAAGCGGATATTAGTTCTGCTCCATATAGCACGAAAATTGCAGAGGAGATGGCTGCGAGCGTGAGGATTATGTGGTATCCTGCAGCAGCTATGCTACGCATTTGTCTGTTGTCATTCAGACCTTTCGCCTGCCCCACAAGTGCGGCTATTGCTGAGCCGAAACTGTAGTAAATACAGAAGCCGAGAGTGCCCACAATCACTATAATCTGGAATGAGGCAAGTGCCACCGCACCAATCCAGCCTGCCATTACGCCTGCCATGGAGAAGGACCCGGATTCCATTGACATTTGCAATGATATAGGGTATGAAATCTTGAATATTTTTATACGTTGACGTCTGTCAAATTCTTGATTAGCAAACCCTTGCGCGTATTCTGTGTATTTTCTGCTATGGAAAAATATTATGAGGATTATCACCAGAGGTACAAGTCTGGCAATCAGTGTGCTGATTCCGGCGCCAATAAGTCCCATTTCGGGTGCGCCAAATTTGCCGTAAATCAGCATATAGTTGCCGGCGATGTTCATCACGTTTGAGAGCAGCATTATCCACATAGGCATTTTGCTGTTACCGATTGCGTAAGACCACTGTGAAAACAGGCTGAAAACAGTGTTGGGGATAAGCGTAGCGAGGATTATTAGGAAATAAGGGCGTATTAGCGGCAGTAATTCCTCCGGCTGACCGAGGTGACCTACATTTGCATATAATAGCAGCAAAATTGCGGATACTGCGAGGGTGAAAAACACGTTCATGGCAAGTGCGTTTTTCATGATGCCTCCGATATCCGTCTTTTTACCCTGTGCGAAAAGTGCCGCCACGATGGGTGTAATGCCGTATGTAAAGCCCATGCAGCCAAAGTTTGCCAGGTTAAATACACTGTTTACAAACGATGCAGATGCCAGAGCCTCTGTGGAATATCGCCCTACCATTATATTGTCTGCAAAAGCCACGATAATAAGCCCCAACTGTCCTATAAAAATCGGGAAGCCGAGTTTGAGTAGGTGTATATAGTGATTTTTGCTGTTCATTTTGTGTTTTATGGCAATATAGTTGGTATATAATAAAAAAAGCGATGATTTCCATCGCTTGTGTAGCGGGATCGAGAATTGAACTCGAGACCTCCGGGTTATGAATCCGACGCTCTAACCGACTGAGCTATCCCGCCATTTGCACGCCTTTCGGCTTTGCGAGTGCAAAGTTAAGCATTTTCTCGCTAATCGCAAAATTTTTTGAAGAATATTTTTTCTTTTCCGAAAAGATACGCCATTCTTCAGTCGCTGGAGTCGTCGGAATTGACGATGGGGCAATAGTATTGTTCAATTTCGGCGGCATACTCTGTTAGGCGACCTTGCTTGTATGCTTTTACTGTTTCGGCGAGGAGATATTCCGACCCCTGGCGTACACCATTGAGAGCGAGTTGGTCGCAGAAACTTTGGTCTGCGTCGATGTAATTGTCTTTCACCATGTCGAACATTTTTTCGTATGCCAACGAAACACCTCGAAGTGCAGCACGGGCATACCACATCCATGCCTCTTCGTTATTTTCTGTTTGGTTGAGTGCTCCATGATAATAAATGTCGCCAAGCACGACTGCGGCATAGGCATCACCCATGTAATAGGCTTTCTCAAACATACTCACTATTTCAGCTCCAAGTTCATCGGTGCGCTCCTCATCGCTAAGATTGGGGAAATCGTCACATTCAATGGCGGCAAGCATTGTTAGGCAATCTGCGTTGTGATGCTTTGCCCCTTCAGAGAGTGCTTCGCGGAACTCGGAGATATTTACCACTTTGCCGTCATCGTTATATTCAGCCTTCATCAATGCAAGTTCGTACCAAGCCTTGATTACTCCCATTTGTGAAGCATAGATGAAATATGTCCTTGCATCATCACCCTTGCCGAGTTGTTTCAAAGCCAAAGCGTAATAGTAAAGCCAAATACCGGATGGCATTGCTGCCCGGGCATCGCGGTCGCGTAGGCCTCGCACAATGTCAATGGCAAGTTGTGGCTGAGGCATGCTGCCAAGGTGTCCAAAAATCAGGTTCTTCAGTTGGATAATTGCAGCAAAGTCGCTTTCATGCTCCAGTGCTTCGAGGAGGAGTTGTTTAGCCTTTGAACGATTTACCAAGCCCATATCACCATACTCCCAAGCCTCCGAAATAGCGGCTGTGGCATCATAGAGTCCTTGTTCTTGAGCAAGTTGCAGATAGCGCAGCGATGTGGCTACTGAGTCCTTGTCGACATTCTTAATGGTGTGATATCTACCGTAGGCAAACTGTGCATAGCGGTTGCCTGCATCGGCGGCACTGCGAATCATCTCAATGGTTTTATCAGAGAGCCTAAATACACTGCATCCTAAATAGAACACTCGCAGAAAGTATTTTGCGGCTTTTTCGCTCATCTCGTTGGAGAATGTGAGGGCGGTGGTAACGAGTTCGTCAAAGCACAAATTATCATACATCTCGCCGTAGCGCGGCTCGTCAAGGCAAAGATGAACCGAGTGTAACTCTTTGCCTCGGTGGTAGTCGTGAGTTTCGTCCAATCCCAACTTGAATACATGCCCATAGCGGTCGCAGAACAGCAAGTGGTCTTCGTCAAGCACAGTAACATACGCACGACCGTTGAATGAATATCCGCCATCCGGGTCGGCATCGGCGATGTGCTTAGTAAATACATCACTATATTTGACTACAGGGTGCCCATAATCGTCGTAGTCGTACAGAGTCATTGCAAATTTCCATGGGGCACGTTTCAGCGCATTGCGATCGAATGGCTTGGTGAAATTGTCCTCTGCCCACAGTCCGTCGCTGTCCTTAATCCACTGCTCATGGTGCACTTTGAGTTTTTCGTAATGACCTACTCGGTCGACGTGAATCACTCTGCCACAACAATCAAACTCGGCGGTTTTCATCACCTCCTCGTATGTGCCATTCACCCACACCGACTCCACCGCATCCCACTCCTTGTGAGTGAGCAGAAAGCCGCGACCGTGGCGTTTGCCGTATGCAAACTCGCCGACATAGAAGTGGTGGTCGTCGCCCAGCGTAACTATTCCTAAACCATGAGGAATGCCGGAGTTCTCGAGAGTTTCGCCTTGATATCGCCTGCCATCGGGCAGCGCAAGCCAGTCTTTGGGGTATAAGTTCATAATCGCTGATATTAGGTGGTGAGTTGTATTTAGTCGCAAATATAATGAATAAATTTATAATTACAAAATAATCCGCTAATAAAAGCCTGTTTCATCTGTCTTAAATTAAGGCATTAAATAATTTTTAATACACATTATTATAAGGAGTTCAAGAATTTTTACTACTTTTGTCGCGGATTTTGAACTACAAAACGCAGAAAATTGTAGTTAATATATTTCATATATTAAAAATTGATATGTCAAAAAACCTTGTAATAGTAGAGTCTCCTGCAAAGGCGAAAACTATCGAGAAATTTCTCGGTAAAGAATATAAAGTGCTTTCAAGTTACGGTCACATCCGCGACTTGAAATCAAAAACTTTCAGCATCGACGTTGAAAACAATTTTAAGCCTATTTACGAAATTCCGTCAGACAAAAAGTCGCTGGTGGAAACGCTTCGCAGCGAAGCACAGAAAGCCGACACTGTATGGCTCGCTTCCGATGAGGACCGCGAGGGAGAGGCAATAGCATGGCATCTCTTTGAGGTGCTGAAGCTTGACCCCAAAAAGACTAAGCGAATAGTATTTCACGAAATTACGGAGAACGCTATTCTCAAGGCTATTGAAAACCCGAGAGAGATAGATACAGCCCTCGTTGACGCACAGCAGGCTCGCCGCGTGCTGGACCGAATCGTAGGCTTTGAGCTGTCACCGGTGCTATGGAAGAAAATAAAGCCGGCTCTCTCCGCAGGGCGCGTACAGTCTGTGGCGGTAAGGCTTATCGTAGACCGCGAAAATGAAATCAAGGCTTTCCGTCCTGAGGAATATTTCCGCATCTCAGGAGATTTCACCACTGCCGACGGAGCCGTATTTAAGGCAGACCTTAACAAGCGTATGGCAGACCACAGCCAGGCGTTGCAATTTATCAACGACTGCAAATCTGCCACTTACACTATTGGAGACACAAGCGTAAAACCCGTCACAAAATCTCCCGCCCCGCCATTCACCACGTCTACTCTGCAGCAGGAAGCATCGCGCAAACTGGGCTTCACCGTTTCACAGACCATGATGATTGCGCAGCGACTTTATGAACAAGGACATATCACATATATGCGTACCGACTCGGTAAATCTCTCCTCTCTCGCTATCGGCACTATCTCCAACGAAATCCGCGAGAACATGGGCGAGGAATACCTCAAGGTGCGTCAATACCATACCTCCTCCAAGGGAGCACAAGAGGCTCACGAAGCCATCCGCCCGACATACATCTCAAAGCACACTATCGAGGGTACACCACAGGAAAAGCGCCTGTATGCGCTTATCTGGAAGAGAACTATCGCCTCACAAATGGCAGACGCCCAAATTCAGCGCACTACAATAGACATCAACGTATCATCCCGACAGGAATATTTTGTAGCCACCGGCGAAGTGATAAAATTTGACGGTTTCCTCAAGGTATATATCGAAAGCCGTGATGATGCCTCTGACGATGAGTCTGACCAGAGCGGCAACCTCTCAAATATGTCAATAAAGGTTGGAGACAGCCTCTCCGCAAATTCAATCACCGCAATACAGCGCTTCACTCAGCAGCCTCCAAGATATTCTGAAGCATCTCTGGTAAAAAAGATGGAAGAACTCGGTATCGGCCGCCCTTCTACCTATGCCCCAACCATCACCACTATCCAGCAGCGCGAATACGTTGTGAAAAGTGAAAAAGAAGTCTCCAAACGTGATTTCTGCACTATAGTACTAAAAGGAGGAAAAGTAACGGAAAAGACTGCTACTGAAACCATTACGACCGAAAAAGGCAAACTTATGCCTACAGACATAGGTGTAGTGGTAAACGACTTCCTAACTGAATATTTCCCAAATATCCTGGACTATAACTTCACTGCCGAAGTAGAGCAAGACTTCGACGTCATAGCGCAGGGAAAACAGGAGTGGACCGACTCCATACGCCAGTTCTACAACATTTTCCACCCATCTGTAGACAAAGCCATGTCTATGAGACTGGAGCACAAGGTGGGCGAGCGCGTTCTCGGCACAGACCCTGCAACAGGAAAGCAGGTGTCTGTAAAAATTGGCAAATTCGGACCTGTTGTGCAACTCGGCGAGGCAGACGGCAAAGAAAAGCCACAGTTTGCATCACTGCTTAAAGAACAGTCTGTTGCGACACTTACACTGGAGCAGGCACTAAAGCTATTTGAGTTCCCTCGCACTATAGGCGAATATGAAGGCAGCGAGATATCCGTAGCCATCGGAAGGTTTGGACCTTATGTAAAGCACGCGGGAAAATTCGTTTCTATCCCTAAACAATTCTCCCCCGCCCAGATTACAGCGGAGCAGGCTATAGAACTGATAAACGAGAAGCGCGCCGCTGAAAACAACCGTATCGTGAAGACTTTCGACAACGACGACAAGCTCCAAATCCTCAACGGCAGATATGGCGTATATATAGCATACGATGGTGGCAACTACAAAATCCCAAAGACTGTAACCACCCCGGCCGAGTTGACTTACGAGGAGTGTCTCGAAATCATAAATTCACAAAAAGACAAACCGGCAAAGACCACTAAACGCCGAGCTACTAAAAAATAACTTCCATGCCAAGACCCCTGAAAAATAAGCCGGGAGCTGAGCGTCGCCCGTTCCGCCCTGACACTATCGAGACATATCCCGTGACCGAGGAAGCAAAGCTTTTAGACTTTCTCTTTGCCGCAATGCCTCAGCGCAAGCGCACGAATATAAAGGAGCTGCTCAAGCACAATCAGATAAAGGTAAATGACACAGTCACAACTCAGTATGACTATACCCTGGGCGCAGGCGACACCGTCAGCGTAAACCTTACTCGTGCCTTTGCCGTTTTTTATCACCGCCGTGTAAACATCGTATATGAAGACGACGACGTGATAGTGATAAACAAGGGCTACGGACTCCTATCCATGGGCACCGCAGACTTCAAGGACGAGACTGCATACTCTATCGTCCGCGACTACCTGAAGTGGAAAGACCCAAGGAACATGCTTTTCATAGTTCACCGACTGGACCGCGATACTTCAGGACTAATGCTTTTCGCAAAAAACGTAGAGGCAAAGGAAACGCTACAATACAACTGGAACAATATGGTGCTGGAGCGAAAATACCTCGCCGTTGTGGAAGGCTCTGTAGAAAACGATGAGGGCACCGTGCGCTCTTACCTTGCTGAAAATTCACAATTTGAAGTATACAGCACACAAAATCCGGAAGAGGGACAGCTCGCTGTAACTCGTTATAAAGTGTTGAAGCGCAGTCGACGCGGATACACCATGCTGGAAGTGTCGCTTGACACAGGACGCAAAAACCAAATACGCGTACACATGAAAGACATTGGTCATCCAATCTCAGGCGACCGCAAATATGGAGGTCATCCCAGCCCTATCCACCGACTCGCACTCCATGCGCAGTCGCTACGCTTCGTCCACCCCGTCACTCGACGAGACATGAAGTTTGAGACACCGATTCCGGCTCCTTTTGCAACGCTTGTAAAATAACTTATATAAGAAATCGCCCGAACAACACTGTCCGGGCGACTTCTTTTTTATGCTATTTTTATCACTTCTCCATTTCATCAAGACGACGACGGATTTCAGCGAGTTCCTCCTCTATTTCCACAGATTCAGAATCAGC
>CALYOL010000082.1 GCA_945231345.1 uncultured Porphyromonadaceae bacterium | reverse complement strand
ATATGTCTGCTTTGCCCATTCATCAATATCGCCCTGCATGATACGGCTTTCAGTTTCAGTCGTTATGCGGTCAAGGTTGTACTGCCATTCAGAGTAGCTCCACTTGTGTGCACTTTCCACGAGTTGGGTGTCCCAGATAGAGTGGAGATTGTTCTCGCGTCCGAAGTAGTCTAATTTCACACTGTTTCCACCCTTATCCGATAGGTGTCCCATATGCATTGGTTGGTGAAGGTCGCCCATGAGGTGGATGACTATTTTCAGGGCGAGAGATTTCTGCTCATCCTTTGCGGTAGAGTCTGCGAGAACTTCAATTTGGGTCTTGAGCGCGGACACTACGTCGCCCTTTGGGTTGAGAGTGCAGTCTTCGTATGTTTGGTCTGCGTCAATGTTTTTGTAGTGCCAGGTCTTTGTGTATTCATAGTCCGGGGTATGAGAGGCATTGTCAAGCCAATTTGACCAATAAACCATTGAGCGACCCTTGAGAAGTTCCGCTACTTTCAGTCGTGCGGTTGGCGTTAGGTGCTGTTCTGCTATGAATGCTGTTACGTCGTGTCCTTTTTGCCCCCACGCAGATGCTGTGAGGAATGTTATGATTGCTAATGTGAGTGTAATGAATTTTTTCATGTTGTTGATTTTGAGTATATAGTTGCAAATTTACAAATTATTTTTTGAAATCAAAGATTGTTTGGCCCTAAAATTGCACCGGGAGAAGCAAGATTTTGCTCCTCCCGGTGTAAACTGTAAAAATCAAATGTAAAAAATTACTGTCCGAGATAGGCTTTAAGCGGACGGGATTTCTGTCCTTTAAGCCTACGGATAGCTTTCTCCTTAATCTGACGTACACGTTCCCGTGTAAGGTCAAATTTTGCGCCGATTTCTTCCAGTGTCATTTCCTGGCAACCGATACCGAAAAACAATTTCAGGATTTCGCGTTCGCGGTCGCTAAGCTGGTGGAGCACACGGTCCACTTCTTTGCAAAGTGACTCCTGGTTGAGTGTTGCGTCTGCCATTGGCGAGTCATCATTTGTGAGGACATCGAGAAGTGAATTGTCTTCGCCTTCTACGAATGGTGCGTCTACAGAAATATGACGACCTGAGACTTTTAGTGAATCGGCAATTTTATCTACAGGCACATCGAGTGTATCGGCGAGCTCTTCAGCTGAAGGTCGGCGTTCATTTTCCTGCTCAAACTTTGATAGGGCCTTGCTGATTTTGTTCAGCGAGCCAACCTGGTTTAGAGGAAGGCGCACGATACGAGATTGCTCTGCGAGTGCTTGCAGAATGGATTGACGAATCCACCATACGGCATAGGAGATGAATTTGAACCCTCGAGTTTCGTCGAATTTTTGTGCTGCTTTTATCAAGCCGAGATTGCCTTCGTTTATAAGGTCCGGAAGACTGAGCCCCTGGTTTTGGTACTGTTTAGCGACGGAAACAACGAAGCGCAAATTTGCACGTGTCAATTTGTCAAGGGCGCGCGCATCGCCCTCGCGAATCTTTTGTGCAAGTTCCACTTCTTCTTCCACGCTAATCAGCTCTTCGCGACCAATTTCTTGTAGGTACTTGTCGAGCGACGCACTCTCGCGGTTCGTGATTGATTTGGTAATTTTTAATTGTCTCATTTCTTTTTACCGTAGTTTGCAGTGTGCAAAGTTATGAATAATTATTTTATTAAACAATTAAAAATCAGAATTGTTTGAAATTTATTTAATATTTTTTACCTTCTTAATCTTTCGGCGCGTTTGCGGTAGTCTTGTGCGGTGCGCTCGGCAGACTTGGCTTGATTTGTTTTAGACTCGTAAGAGCGGATTTCGGAGCGTGCACGGTCTGTGGCTGAGATGGAATTATACACGTTGCCGTTTTTCAAGTAATATTGGGCGTCGTTTAGGTGGTTCATCGCTTTGCGGCGATAGTCTTCCGCCTCACGATAGTACCCGTCAGCTTTCCGCTGGTAGTATTCAGCTTCCTTATCATATTTTTCAGCCTGTCTGCGGTCTGATTCGCGGTCTGCACTCGCTGTTAATGCACTGAAAATAAGTAAAATGGAGAGAATTAGGTGCTTTTTCATATTCGTTGTAATAAATAGATTGTGTAAATAATATAGATTGCGAGGAAGATTATTCCCTCTATGCGGTCAAATCTTTTTTTCCCAAATGTGAACACCACTACGAATGTGAGGATAATAGCGAGTGTCATCACTGCGTAGTCTATGATGTTAATTCCTTGAATTTCAAATGGTTTTATAGTGCCGGTGATGCCCAGGATGAATAGTAGATTGAAAATATTGGAGCCAATGGCATTGCCCAGTGCAAGCTGTGGATTGTGCTTTATGGCTGCCACTACAGATGTGATAAGCTCCGGGAGCGAGGTGCCTATTGCTACGATTGTAATAGCGATGACGGCATCACTCATACCCCACTGCTTTGCAAGGCTTTGTGCCGAGTCTAAAAACATCTGTCCACCGAAAAGTAGCGCCGCAAGTGATAATAAAGCTATGGGTATAAGCAAGATAGGATTTTTTCCGGCGAGAGACGAGGTGCATTCCTCTTCATCTGCCTCCCCGCTTTTCCTGTCTTTCATTACCACATACCCCATATACAGAGCGAATACTATGAGAAGCACTACTGCATCTGTTCGGCTAAGGATATTTTTGCCATCAAATAGCAAAGTGTCTGATGCAAAGACTATTACGATAAGTGTTGCGGCAATGGCAAAAGGTATGTCACGGCGGTAGGTGGTTCGCTCTATGTCAAATGGGAAAATTGCTGCGGTGAGTCCTAATATCAGCAGGATATTGCATATATTTGAGCCTATGACGTTACCAAGTGCAACATCACCGGCTCCGTGTAGAGCCGATGATATAGACACGAAAAGTTCGGGTGAAGACGTACCCATTCCAACTATCGTGAGCCCTATGACAAAATTTGAAATTTTAGCCTTTTGTGCGAGGGCTACTGAGGAATCAACGAGGTAGTTTGCCCCCAAGAGGAGCAATGCAAGTCCGAGTATGAGGAGTAGGTATGTCATTTCAGCCTTTTTGAGTAATAGTTATTTGCAAGTCTTTGAAATTAACAATTTCCGGATGGATTTAGTTCTGTTCAGGCTCTTTTACTTCAAGTCTGTCTCCCGCGCTGCGCACGATAGAGCGATAGTATTCTTCGTTGTCGTATCCCGGGAAGTTTGGATATACCGGCATGCCGTCTTTGCTGTAGATAAAGCCGTTTTCGTCTTCTTTTTTCACGTTTCCGTCAAGGTGTTTCACAAACAGGTAGTCGCCGAGCTTTTTATAGTCTTCAGTAGCTTTTGCCGCCCACTTGTCTGCGAGTGCCTGTGACTTAACTTTGGCTTTATCTTTATCTTTCATGTCGGGGTCGTTTTCAAGTGCTTTGACTTCTGCTATGATAGCATTCTCGAGTGCAGACTGTACCTTACGAATGTCGGGAATCATACGGCTGTAGCGACTGTAGGCTTGGTTTGCTACATAGTTGTTTACCCAAAAGTTTGCATCCCAGTCCAGAGTCACGATGTCACCCTTGCCGAGCTGGCGTGGTGTGCGTGTGACCTTGCACAGGATAGGGAGATAAACACATGTGTTAGCATCGTCTGTGCCAAACCAAAGAATACCGCGAAGTGATTCAGGAACGTCTTTTCGGAGCTGCGCTACAAAAGAGAAACCTGTCTGCTGAGTAGCGATTGCGCGCTCGTTTGTGTATTCTTTGCCGTCAACTTTAAACGTCATTGGGCGGTAGCGGTATGGCACTGTAAATGGACCTGCGCCAGCGTCCTTTGTCATGTCGAATGGAGTGTCTTCAAAGTGGTCGCGCATCATCCATTTCATGTCTTCAGCGGTCAGTTTGCGGTTTGGTTTTACCCACAGTGGCATGGGCTCGCCTTTAGCCTCGTTTATCCATGGGAGGTATTGCTCTGCATTGTCGCTATATTTGTTGTAAAAAGCCCAAACTCGCGCATCGCAGCCACGGAGTGCGCCAAAGTCTGTTACTGCGTAAGCCTTTGAGAAGTCAAAATCTTCGTCTTTCCCATCGAAATAGCCTTTTTTGCGCGCAAATTTTATTACGTCCTTTGCGTAAAGTGTCTCCGGGTCATTCAGTGGGAAACGGTGTATGCGTGCGTGGTTTGCATGGCCTGAAATGTATCCGTCAGGAATGCGGCGTGCTACCCATACAGCACCTTTCTCTTCTTTTCCCTTGCCGATAAGCTCCATAATCCACACTTCGTCGGCATCTGCTATTGAGAATGACTCACCTGAGGATGCATATCCATATTCCTCTACGAGTGAAGTCATTACGGAGATGGCTTCACGGGCGGTTTTACAGCGTTGGAGTGCAATGTATATCAGTGAGCCATAGTCAATTATTCCGTTTGGCTCGCCAAGTTCAGGACGCCCTCCCCATGTAGATTCAGAAATTGCGAGTCCGTGCTCGTTCATGTTGCCAATTACCTGATATGTGTGGCTTGCCTCTGGAATTACGCCCAGGTATGCGTTGGTGTCCCATTCGCGGACAATTCTCATTGAGCCTGCCGGGTAATCTGCTGAGGGGTAGTTGTATAGCTCGCCATAGAGTGAGTGTGAATCTGCAGCGTATGTAATGAAATTGCTGTTGTCTGTTGTGGCACCTGCTGTGGCAATTAAGCTTGTGCAGGCGATAGCGTCAAGCGATGCAACGATTGCGAATGCTGATATTAGTCGTTTCATTTTGAATGGAATATGTAGTAAATAATTTAATTATTCTGTTTCTTTGTTTCGGCAGTATTTGTCTATGAGTGTCTTATAGTTCTCTGCAAACTTTTGTGCCCAGATGTCTGCAAGGTCTTTTAGAAGCTCTATTGCAATCTCTTCGTCATCAAATTCCGGAATTTGCTCAAGAGCGACCTTTACATCCACCGAAATTGAGTCTTCAAGTGATATTTGAAGGCTTCGTAGCTCTCGCATGGGGATTTGACGGTTTTTTATGCCGTTTTCTATGCTGTCAAGCAGTGAATATATCGGTGTATTCTGTTGTGGGTCAAGGATATTCGGAATTGCTTGCGCGTTTCTGAAGATTGGCAAGAATACTGAAAGTTCCGGGCTACCGGGGGCATAGTATATGAGGCTACGCATATAGTCTTCGCGAGCGGAGTTTGTGTCTGCGATAAAGGAATAATATGCGTGGCTATATTGCTGATTTCTAAGTGTTTTCGCAATGTCATAAATTGAAATATGGCGGTTGGGTATACGCCAATATCTTTCGGTTGGAGTAGGTGCGTAAAGGTTAGAGTATATCAGTTCACAGTTGTTGTCTGGTTCTGTATATTTTGCAGGTGCAAAGCATTTTGCGAAGTCGAGTTCTACATTTTTTTCCGCAAATTTGTGAACCTGTTTGGCATATTGGAATATTTCCGGTGAATAGATGCAATTTCTGTAGTCTTTTTGTGGCAATTTGTGTAGCATAGCCTTTCCGGAATATACGCATGTGGCAGTGTCCGGCAATCTGACCGCAGCCCAAAGTGCTCCGCATTCTCCTTTCCCTGCATATTCAATAATCCATGCCTCCTTCGCGTCAGCAATGGCTATTGTGGCGTAAGTGTCTCCGACGGGAGCGGTTTGCAGAATGTCTGAGATTGTAAGTATAGCCTCGCGGCAGGAGGTGGCATTGTCGGTTAGACGAAGCGCAATCTCGGTTGCGGCAAATTCGGGGTCAGGCATAGTACCTCCAGGCACTTCGGCGGCGAGAGCTGTAACACCATGTATGTTTGTGGAGAAAAATCCGTTCCACCGGGAGTCTTCATCTGTAGCGGCAATAATAGTGCTGCCGTTGTTTGTAGCAGCAGCTCCTGCAACAATCCATGTGCCGGCGTGTGCACTGTTAATAGCCACTATTGCCAGGATTAGGAGTATAATATTTCTTTTGAAAATTTGCATATCAATGGATTATAATGCAAATTTACGAAATTTTGTGCAAATTGAGTATAAAGCATCAAGTTAATTTAATGGCTTTGGCGAAATGTCACCAAATTTATGCATCAATGCGCATATCAAGCTAATATTAAAAGAAAAAGAGGAGGTTGTAATCACTACATCCTCCTCTTTAATTGTCAATATGAAAAACTAGTTATTAGTCTTCGTTGAGGTTAACGCGCTTGAAGTCTACAACAGTGAGACCTGCAAGTGCGCTGTTGAGATATTTTGCAACGTTCATAGAAGGGTCTTTAACAAATTCCTGTTCTACGAGAACTGATTCTTTGTAGAATTTGTTAAGACGGCCTTCAGCGATTCTGTCGAGGATGGCTTCAGGCTTTCCTTCTTCGCGAGCTTTTTCGCGACCGATTTCAAGTTCCTGCTGACGAATTTTTTCAGGAACCTGTTCGATAGTAGCGGCAACAGGGTTCATAGCGGCAGCCTGCATTGCAATGTCACGGAGGACAGATGCATCAGCACCGGCAGTGTTAAATGCTACGATAGTTGCGAGTTTGTTGCCGAAGTGGTTGTATGAAGTTACAGCTGGAGCTGTAAGACATTCGTATGCGCCGAGTTCGCATTTTTCGCCTGTTTTGCCAGTTTCCTCGATGATGAGGTCTGCTACAGAGCGTCCGTCAATAGCGAGAGCCTTAAGGTCTTCGATATTTTGGATGCGGTTTGCAACAGCAGCGTCAAGAATTTTCTGTGTAAGTTCTACGAAGCCTGCGTTTTTAGCAACGAAGTCTGTCTCGCACTTGAGAGCGACAACAGCAGCGAAGTCGCCTTCGTGTTTAGAGAGAACGCAGCCTTCAGAAGCTTCGCGGTCTTCACGTTTAGCGGCAACTGCCTGTCCTTTTTTGCGGAGGATTTCAACGGCAGCTTCCATATCTCCGTTTGATTCGATAAGAGCGTTTTTGCAGTCGGTAAGACCTGCGCTGGTAAGGTGACGGAGTTTTTTGATGTCTTCGATTGTAACAGCCATAGTTGGTATAGGATGTTAAAGTTATTTTGTTTAAAAGTTTTTACTGTTTAAAATCGGTCGGCGAAATGCCGACCGATTGGTTATTTGCGATTTTATTCAGCAGCTTCTTCTGCAGGAGCTTCAGCAGCAGGAGCCTCAGCGGCCTTGCGGCTTACGCGACGGCGTTCGCGCTTAGGAGCAGCCGGTGCAGCTTCGCCTTCAGCAGCCTGAGCGTCGACTTTTTCTACCTTGCGTTCTTCAAGACCTTCGCTCATAGCGCCGCAAACTGTGTCGAGGATGAGTTCAATAGACTTAGAAGCGTCATCGTTTGCAGGAATTACGAAGTCAATGTTTGAAGGGTCTGAGTTGGTGTCAACGATAGCGAAAACCGGAATACCGAGGCGGTTTGCCTCAGCAACAGCGATTTTTTCTTTGAGGACGTCAACAACGAAGAGAGCAGAAGGGAGACGACTCATGTCAGCGATAGAACCGAGAGTTTTCTCGAGTTTAG
>CALYOL010000081.1 GCA_945231345.1 uncultured Porphyromonadaceae bacterium | reverse complement strand
GTGTCAAGTGATATCGTGCCGCCAAGTGCCTCAACAGATAGCTTGACCACAGACAATCCCACGCCTGTGCCTACTTCTTTGCTATCAGCCACTCTGAAGAATGGCTGAAACGCTTTCTCTGCCGATTTTTCGTCCATGCCTATGCCTTGGTCTGCAACTGTCAGAACAAAATTGTCTCCTGACACTCTGCTTGAAATTTCCACACTGCCGCCCGGCTCTGAGTATTTTACTGCATTGGATATGAGATTTTGAAGTATTTTCTTAATATAATCCGGGCTAAAATCCATTTCATATTCTTCGCAGCTCGTAGCATAACTTAGACAAATGTCTTTAGCTTCTGCAAGAGGCTTGAACGACTGGCAGGTCATTGTGATATACGCCACAATATCTGCATGTTGCATCGCCGGCGACGACAATGTCTTTCCTGACGACAGACGTGCCACTTCAAGGATTTCATTTATCAAGCTAAGCAGAGACTCACCGTTCCTGATTATGTCTTGCGCATTTTCACATAGTTCTTGACTCTTTTTAGCCTCCGGTTCACTATCCGAACTTCCTGTGGTTGAGCAGCTTGTAAGTATATCTTGCGCTGCAGCCTGAATGATGGTGAGTGGAGTCCTAAACTCATGCGTAATGTTGGTAAAAAATATTTCTTTTGACTCAAGTAGCTCCTTCTGCATCATCTGACGTTTTTTGCGTAACAAGTAGCGATAAAACAGAAACGCCATGAATATCAGCAATATAGACACCACTGCTATTGCCACTATCAGTATCTGCTGCTTCTCGATTTTCTCATGACGGTTTTGCATCGCCAGCTCCTCATTGCGGAATTTTGCATCATACTCCTGTATGGCTTTCTTCATATCCTGCTGATATAGTGAGTCTTTCAGCTCCGCATATCTGTTCAAGTGGCTGAGTGCCTCTCTCGGATTTGATTCCTTGAGTGCTTCATACATGCCAAGTCTCGATTTCGACTCGCTGTATAGGTCGCGTCTCTCTGTTGATATGTCAAGCGACTTCTGATAATACTCTGCTGCGAGTGTATGAGCCCCTTTCATGTTCAGCAACGCTCCCATTTGGTTATAGCAAATAGCAAGCGAAACTATTTGGTTATATTGCTCCAGTAGTGGTATTGCCTTTTTTAGCAGAGCCTCCGCCTCCGCGGTCATTCCAAGGTCTATCTGGGGTGTTGCCATCTGCGACAGGCGTATGCCAAGTTTTGCATGATTTCCACGGATGGAGTCAATGGTATATGCTCGAGTCGCATATTCCAGCGCTCGCTCGTTTTTACCCATGGCGTGATATATCTCAGACGCTATGCCACACTGTATCGCCACCCTATTTGTATCAGCTGCCGCTGTGCTGTTTTCTATCGCTTCAAGGATATATTTTTCCGCCTGCTCTGGTTGCTTTGCCGCAAGGTAGATGGCGGAGATTGTATTTAGCGGAGTGCTTATCCGACTTTTGTCTCCGCTCTTTCGGTATATCTCAAGCGTCTTTTTCGCATAGTCTATTGCCACAGCATACTCCGCCTTTCTAAAGTGGATTATTGACAGCAATGAATAGCAGTCTGCTCGCTGTTCTTCATTGTTGCACAGCGGCAACGCCTTGTTGATATAGTATTTCACACGGTCATACTCCTGCAAATCATATAGATATTCGCCTGACCAATACCACACTACAAGGTCTATCGAATCCTGTGGTGCTCCCGGTTTCAGCGAGATGCCGCCATCTGTATCATCTATAAATCCATCTTCTTTAAGCAGATTTATAAATCTCTCACCGGCTGCCCGTTTATCTTCAGCCGCATCGTAAGCATCTATAGCTGAAAGTATTACATCTTCTGCCGACACTCTCATCACTATGTTGAAACAAACAAAAACTATGAATATTTTACAAATTTTTCGCATACTCTTTTTAGGTTGTTTATGTATTTTTCACAAAGTTAGTAATTTTTTTCGCAATAATTCTCAAATTCTATCTATAAACAATTAACTACCCCTTTTTGTTCTCTCAAAATCATTTTTTTTGCGGAAATTTGCACAATATGAAAAATGTTTATATCTTTGCATGCATTTTATTACAAAATGTAGCAATTTTCATCATTTTTCGCGAAAATTGTTTCTCAATTCTGAAGTTTATCACTCGATAAACTAAGTAGAGTGTGAAAAATAAGTGGGCATAGCCGTGATGGTTAAGCCCTCTTTTTTTCTCTTTTTTTTGTGTTCTTAATTTTTTTCAAATTTGTTTGATATAGAGTGATATAATTTTCGTACCTTTGTACTCTAATTACAAAAAGATTGTTTTGACAATGTCACAGACTAAGCAAATTAAGACTGCACTCATCTCTGTCTTCCATAAAGACGGACTTGACGAAATTATCAAATTGCTGGCTCAGCAAGACGTGAAATTCATCTCTACCGGCGGCACTCGAGCTTTCATCGAAGGGCTCGGGTTCTCTTGTGATGCCGTTGAAGACCTCACCGGATACCCTTCTATCCTCGGTGGAAGAGTGAAAACGCTTCACCCCAAAATCTTCGGCGGTATACTTAACCGACGTGACAACAAGAGCGACCGTCAGCAGGTGTTCTCTTACGGTATCCCTGAAATCGACCTCGTTATCGTTGACCTTTACCCTTTCTCTGAGACCGTCGCTTCTGGTGCTTCCGATGAAGACATCATCGAGAAAATAGACATCGGTGGTATTTCTCTCATCCGTGCTGCTGCCAAAAATTACAACGACGTGACTATTGTCGCTTCTAAACATCAATACGACGCGCTTCACGACATTCTCGCTTCTGCCGGAGCTGTGACTACTCTCGAGCAGCGCCGTTGGTTCGCGCGAGAGGCGTTCGCAGTATCTTCTGCTTACGACACCGCGATTTTCAACTATTTCAACGGACAAAACGTTGGCGAAAGTCCTAACGCGTTCCGCTCTACTGTTTATGGCGAAATGTCTCTTCGATACGGAGAAAACCCTCACCAAAAAGGCTCTTTCTTCGGCGATTTCAATGCTATGTTCGAGCAACTTCACGGTAAGGAAATTTCTTACAACAATCTCCTCGACATTGACGCCGCTGTTTCACTTATCGCTGACTTTGAGCAGCCTACTTTCGCCGTGCTCAAGCACAACAACGCCTGTGGAGTCGCTTCCCGTGACTCTATCCACACCGCTTGGATTGACGCTCTCGCCGGAGACCCCGTTTCAGCTTTCGGTGGCGTTCTCATCGCAAACCGTCCTATCGACAAGGCTACGGCTGAGGAAATTAACAAGATTTTCTTTGAGGTTATCATCGCACCGGCTTATGCCGACGAAGCGCTCGAAATCCTATTCACAAAGAAAAACCGTATCGTACTGGTTCAGAAATCTGCAGCCGCTACAGCGCGCCGTTTCCGCTCCGCACTAAACGGCGTTCTCGTGCAAGACGCTGACACTAAGGTAGAAACTCCTGAAGATTTACGCCAAGTGACAGACCGCCCTGTGGAAGCATGCCAAATCGACGACCTTCTGTTCGCTAACAAGATTGTGAAGCACTCTAAAAGCAACGCTATCGTCCTCGCAAAAAACAGGCAGCTCCTCGCAAGCGGTGTCGGACAGACTTCTCGCGTCGATGCTCTTAAGCAGGCTATCGCTAAGGCTGAATCTTTCGGTTTCGACCTCAATGGAGCTGTGATGGCTTCTGACGCTTTCTTCCCGTTTGCAGACTGCGTCGAGATTGCAGACAAAGCCGGAATAACTGCCGTAATTCAGCCCGGCGGCTCTGTCCGTGACCAGGAAACTATCGACTATTGCAATGCTCACGACATCGCTATGGTTATGACCGGTTTCCGCCACTTCAAACATTGATTAATCACTTTATAAACAAGGCAAATAATATGAGATTATTCTCTCTGACTAAAGAAATAGCCGTTGACCTCGGCACGGCAAACACTATCATCATTCACAACGACAAGATTGTGATAAACGAGCCTTCTATCGTCGCACTCGACAAGCGTACAGACAAGCTGATTGCCGTTGGTAAAGAGGCGCAGCAAATGGAAGGTAAGGAAAACGAATATATCCGCACCGTCCGCCCTCTCCGTGAAGGCGTCATTGCTGACTTTAACGCTGCGGAGCTCATGATTCGTGGACTCGTAAAAAAAGCAAGTGCTAAAAGTGCTTGGTTCTCCCCTTCTCTCCGTATGGTAATTGGCATTCCATCAGGCGCTTCTGAAGTGGAACGCCGTGCTGTCCGTGACTCCGCTGAACACGCAAACGGTCGTGACGTTTACATGCTTTACGAGCCTATGGCTGCCGCTATCGGTATCGGACTCGACGTGCAGGCTGCCGAAGGAAACATGATTGTGGACATAGGTGGCGGTACTACTGAAATCGCTGTCATCTCTCTCGGCGGTATCGTGACTAACATGAGTATCCGCGTTGCAGGAGACGACCTCACTGAGGATATTCAGGGACATATGCGACGCGCTCACAATGTCAAAGTCGGTGTTCGCACTGCTGAGCTTATCAAAATCAACGTAGGCTCTGCTCTTACCGAACTTGAAAATCCACCTGAGGACTATATCGTACACGGTCCTAACCAGATGACTGCGCTTCCTATGGAAATCCCTGTGTCTTATCAGGAAATATCTCACTGTATAGAGAAAACTATATCAAAAATCGAAACCGCCGTTCTCGCCGCTCTCGAGCAGACTCCTCCTGAACTTTATGCAGACATCGTCCGAAACGGCATTTGGCTCGCTGGTGGTGGCGCTCTTATCCGTGGTCTTGACAAACGTCTTACCGACAAAATCGGCATCCAGTTCCACATCGCGGAAGACCCGCTTCTCGCTGTTGCTCGCGGTACTGGTGTTGCACTCAAGAATATCGAGAATTTCTCTTTCCTAATCAGATAATTTTCTAAGAATCAGAGTATAGAGTAATAGTTCACACTATTCTCTATTCTCTATTCTCTATTCTCTATTCTCTATTCTCTATTCTCTATTCCCTATTCTCTATTCCCTATTCCCTATTCCAGGTAAATGCGCGACTTGATTAATTTCATAATCCGTTTCAGTTCATGGTTGGTGTTCGCCTTCTATGTCACCTTGTCGTGCATTCTCCTCTTCAACCACAACCCATACCAGCACCATGTCTTGATGACGTCGGCTAACAGCGTTTCCGCTTCTATTTACGGCATTGCTAACAACGTCACGTCTTACTTCAACCTACGAAGCATCAACGAAGACCTACAGCTCCGTAATGCCGCTCTTGAGACTGAAGTAGTCGCTCTTAGAAAACAGGTCGACGACTACCGCCTCCGCGAATATGCCGACTCAATGCAGGTCGCTGAGCCGCTTCAGCAGTTTGGATTCGTAATCGCTCACGTCATAAACAACAGCGTTAGCCGACCTTACAACTACATCACCATTGAAAAGGGCGCTGCCGACGGCATTCGCCCGGAAATGGGGGTCGTAGACCATAGTGGAGTCGTCGGCGTTGTTAACGTGGTGGGTGAGCACTACAGCCGAATTATTTCCCTACTTAACCCCGATTTTCGCCTCTCTTGCAAAATTAAGGGCAGTGATGTTTTCGGCTCACTCGTGTGGGACGGTATTAACCCGGAAGAGGCTTTACTCGAAGAGCTGCCTAAGCACACCGTTTACAACCCCGGCGATACTATCATCACCAGCGGATATTCCGCAATGTTCCCGGAGGGCGTCCCGGTTGGCACTGTCATCAAATCTGCCTCGGCAGACGATGATAACTTCTTCACACTGAGAATACACCTGCTGACCGACTTCTCGCAGCTCAGCACAGTCCGTGTCATTGACAATAAAAATATCGTTGCAATTAAGGAAGTGGAAAACAGCGACTTACATAAAGACAACGAATAATCCTGATTAACGACAGATGTTACGCACGATAATTGATTTCATATTACTTTTTATCATCATGGTCACTGCACAGGCGGTCGTGTTCAATCACCTCGTTTTGTGGAGTGTTGCCATGCCTATCGTGTTTATTTACTGGCTAATACGGCTCCCGGTCACTACCGGGACTAATACCACTTTGACCCTCGCTTTCCTGCTCGGGCTCACCGTCGACATCTGCTCTGACACTCACGGCATGAACGCTTTGACCTGCACTCTCGCCGCAGCTCTCCGACTCCCAATCCTTCGCCTTTATTTCCCGCGAGAGGAAGACCTTACTGACCCGGAGCCAAGTGTCCGCTCGCTCGGCAGCGGTATTTACATGAAATACCTTTTCACTTTCGTCACTGTATATTGCATCATGTTTTTCATCGTGGAGGCATTCACTTTCTTCAACCCCTTGCGTCTCGTGATGCGCATCCTATGCAGTTCTATCATCTCTTTTGTAATTATACTCGCCATTGACAGTTTAATACACAGCCGACGTGAGAAAAGACTATAAACTCGAAAAACGTAAATATGTCATTGGCGGCTTCATCGTAATAATTTTCATTATTTACGTTATCAGGCTCGCCGGATTGCAGTTAGGCGACGACAAGTATAAGCTTTATGCCGACAACAACGCCTTCCTGAACAAGACTGTATACCCTTCTCGTGGACTCATTTACGACCGTAACGGTGAGCTTATCGTTTATAACCAGCCGGCTTACGATGTGATGATGATTCCGAGAGATGTGGAGAATTTCGACACGCTGGACTTCTGCCGTACTCTAAACATCACCGTTGAACAGCTCCGCAAGCGTTTTTACGATATGCGCCACACTGTCGGATACTCTTCATACACTCCTCAGAGACTTATCACTCATCTCTCCGCGCAAGACTACGGCAGGCTTCAGGAAAAACTTTACCGATATCCCGGTCTTTTCATCCAAAAACGAATTTTAAGACAATACAACCACGCAACTGCCGCTAACGTCCTCGGCAACCTCCGTGAGGTGTCGCAAAAAGACATCGAACGCGACCCTTATTATCAGCGCGGTGACTATTGCGGTGACCTTGGAGTGGAAAAAAGCTACGACGAATACCTTCGTGGCGTCAAAGGTGTGGAAATCCTCCTCCGCGACGCTCTCGGCAGAATTCAGGGACGATATATGAACGGTGAACACGACATCGCTCCCGTTTCCGGCAGAAACCTGAAACTCAGCCTCGACCTTGGGCTTCAACAATATGCAGAGAGCCTCATGGTTAACAAAATCGGTGCTGTTGTCGCTATCGAACCTAAAACCGGGGAAATCCTCGCAATGGTATCTTCTCCTACTTACGACCCTACCACTCTCGTAGGACGACAACGCGGCGAAAACTACCGTAACCTTGTAAACGACAAATACAAGCCGCTCTTCGACCGTGCTCTTATGGCTGCTTATCCACCTGGCTCAACTTTCAAGCCATCACAAGGTCTTATTTTCCTCCAGGAAGGAATTGTTAACCTTTCCACCCTTTATCCCTGCCATCGTGGATTTGTAAATGGCGGCCTGCGAGTGGGGTGCCACGCTC
>CALYOL010000080.1 GCA_945231345.1 uncultured Porphyromonadaceae bacterium | reverse complement strand
CCTTACTACAACCTGCAGCAAGACGACGTGATTTATGTCGAGCCTAACCGCTCTGCCAAACAAAACTCATGGCAGCTCCCTAATGCTATTGGTGTAACCACTACTATCGTCGGCAGTGTTTCCGGTATTGTTGCACTTATACTTACTATCGTAAACCTCTAATCCCAGACTTCTATGGAACAAGATAACAGGCAGACCGAGAACCGCAAGAAGTTCTCTATAGACGACTCTTTCGACTTCACTGGGCTTATACTCGACTATCTCGCCAACCTTAAGTATATCTTGCTTTGCGCTGTAATCTCTTGTGGTATTTGTTACTACTTATATTCTATCAGAATCCCCACATACGAGGTGGGCGCATCAGTTTATCTTAACGACGACCAACAGGTATCAGGCACTATGGCGTTAAACACTTCCCCTGCCGATGCGATGCTTCGTTCACCGGGGTATATTGATGAGACTGAAATAGAAATCCTAAAGTCGCGTAACAGCATCGTCAATATCGTGGACACACTCGGGCTTGCTTATTCATATTACGAGACCGGTGGACTTAAAGACACGCCAATTTACCGTACAAATCCCGTTGTGGCGGAAATGAACCCTACAGACCTCAAAAATCTTAATAATAAGATTGAAATTGTTATCAACAAGCACGATGATAACTATTCTGTAAAGCTAACTACGAAATATAAGGGTGTTGAGGAGGAAAAAGAACTTGAAACAGCTCTTCCTACCATTATTCCCACATCTCATGGCGACGTCAAGCTTTCTCTTTCCACCACTGCCACGCGCTTCGACGGAGAGCAGAAAATCGTAATTAATAAGCCGATGACTGTTGCTACATACATAGCTTCAAACCTCGACATTTCTTACGTCTCAAACTCCATGTCTATACTCCGGATTACTTACACCACTCCTATCGTTGCGCTCGGAGAAGACATCATTAACGCCCTCGTAAATCTCTACAACAAAAATATTATTGAAGACAAAAACCGCTCCGCTGTGCAGACCGAGGAATTTATCCTCGACCGTCTCGTCATGATTTCCGGAGAACTTAAAGACGTTGAGTCTCGACTTGAAACTTACAAGCGTGAACATAATATCCCTACCTCCGTAGAAACTCAGGCAGCTATTTACTCAACTAAGTCTGACGCTACTGCCGAGCAGATTGTTCAGGTTGATTTGCAGCTTCAGCTTCTTGACGAGGTCAATGCCGCCGTACAGCGACAAAACGACTACAGTGCTATTGCGCAGGTATGTGAAGACGCCGAGCTTTCAAGTCTTATTGATGCATACAACAAGAAAATTGCTCAGCTTCAGCGTGCACTTGAGACGAGCACTGCAGATAACCCGCTCGTCATTAAGATTCAAGATGATGTCGCACGCGAAAAAAGCAAAATTTTGCAAGCCATAAAGTCTGTAAGAAACAATCTTAATACACGACGTCGTTCTCTATCAAGCCGTAATGCAGTGAGCAGCGGACAGCTCGCCAGCGTTCCTACTATTGATAAGGGGTTGCAGGAAATTTTCCGCGAACAGCAGGTTAAAGTAAACATCTATACTTTCCTCCTACAGCGTCGTGAGGAAATTGCACTCCAGAAGTCGCTCGCTACTGCCACCGCACGACTCATTGATTCTCCGATGGGTACTGGACCCATTGCCCCTAAAATGAGCTATCACCTTATAGTAGGACTTATTTTGGGTATTTTCATCCCATGCTTCATTATTCTTGTTCGACGCTTTTTCTTCCCCGTATTCAAAGATAAGAGCGACCTGCAGAGAGCTACTGACGTAACTATTCTCGGCGAGATTTCTCACGTTGAAAATCACGATGATGGTATTATCGTCCGCCAAAATTCCGATGATAACGCCTCTGAACTTTTCCGTCTTATCCGTGCCAATGTTGAAATGGTGCTTAAGGGACTCGGCAAAGACAAGAAAGTCGTTCTCGTCACTTCATCGCTCTCCGGTGAAGGTAAATCTTTCTGTGTTGCAAACATTGCTGCTACTTTCGCAATAAAGGGCAAGAAGACACTTATTATCGGTGCTGACGTTAGACGTCCTACATTGCACAGAATTTTCAAGGTCAATCGCGAGCCGGGGTTGACAAACTACCTCATGGGAACTGAAGAAGATTTTCACAACCTTCTTCAGCATTCCGACCTCTGTCCTGAACTGGATATCCTTGCTACGGGGCCTATACCGCCTAATCCTAATGAATTAGTCTCTAACGGCAAGCTTGAAGAACTCGTCGCTAAAGCGCGGGATGAATACGATTATATTTTCATCGACTCAGCTCCTATAGGTATTATCTCAGACACGTTGACTATTACATATCTATCTGATATTCAGCTGTATGTCGCTCGTGCTAATTATACTAAACAGACTTGCGTAAGCCTTGTTAAATCTGAAATTAACAGCGGACGACTAACTCACTGCTACTTTATCCTTAACGACGTAAATATCACTTCAGGCTCTTATGCTTACCGTAAATATGGGCATTATGGACACTATGGTCATTATGGATATTCTTACGGCTATGGCTACGGTAACGGACATAGCAGTAAAAAACAGTCTTGGTGGTCAAAACTTTTTAAGAAAAAATAATGGCTGACAAGACTCTGGAATATAATGGCGTGACAATGCATTACACGGTATCAGGCAACGGTCCCGCGCTAATCCTCATGCACGGATGGGGATGCAACTGCACCACCGTCGCTTCTATCGAGCGAATTGCCAAAGACTCACACACCGTCTATAATGTCGATTTCCCCGGGTTCGGCTCTTCCACTGAGCCTCCCGTCGTTTGGGGCGTTGAGGAATACACTCAGATTATTGAACACCTTGTGAAGGTTGAAAATATCAATAATCCCATACTTTTAGGACATTCTTTCGGTGGCAGGGTTGGAATCCTTTATTCTTCACGTCATGACGTGAACAAACTTATTCTTGTAGATGCTGCCGGAATCAAGCCTCGCCGCTCATTTTCATATTATCGTAAAGTCTATTCTTTCAAGCTCGCCAAATGGTTTGTAAACCTCGTAATGAGCAAAGAAAATGCACAGCGATATATCGACAAAATGCGCGCTCGTCATGGCTCAAGCGATTACGCCGGCGCATCGTCTATGATGAGAGCTATCCTTAGCAAAGTAGTAAACGAAGACTTGACAGACAGGCTTCACTTAATAAAAGCGCCAACACTCCTCATTTGGGGCGAAAACGATACCGCAACTCCGCTCTCCGACGCAAAAAAAATGGAAAAACTCATCCCGGATGCAGGGCTCGTCGCTTTTCCCGGATGTGGGCACTATAGTTTTCTTGACAATCCCGCAGGCTTTGCCGCTGTCTTACGTAGTTTCTTAAATTCCTGACCATTATGGATATATTGACGATTTTTACTATTTCCCTAATCATAATCGCGGCTGTTGACTTGTATTTTATGCTACACCGCGACCTCATGATGCTACAGCAAAATTCTTATCGGGCAGACCGTTACACCCGATGGATGAACTCAAACAACGAGACCACTACTTTCCGCCGGATTTTTGCTGTCATTGCGCTGTTTGTGACTCTTGTCACAAATGTCCCTAATCTTCTCGGATATCCCATTGCTGCTATCATTTCAGTATGGAATATCTTTGACCTCATTTTTGCAAAATACAAAAAGCCGCTCGTTTTCACAAAGCGTGCCGTCAGGCTAATGTGCACAGCGTTGGGTATCGCTGCCATAATTGCAATTGCCGCATACTTCTTGTCAGGCGACCTCTCTGTCGTCGCTGTTACGTTGCTCGCAATGGTGGTTCTCTCCCCGATAGTTCTTCTTGCTGCTCACACTGTCTTACGTCCTGTTGAGAATGCCATAAATCGTGGCTTTTATCGTGATGCTGAAGCAAGACTCAAGTCTATGCCAAACCTCAAAATTATTGGAATTACAGGTAGCTATGGCAAGACCAGCACTAAACACTATCTAAATCGCATTCTCTCCGAGCATTTCGACGTTATGATGACTCCAGGCAGCTTTAACACCACTCTCGGCGTTATCCGCACCGTTCGCGAATACCTCAAGCCTTACAACGAGGTTTTCATCGTTGAAATGGGCGCGAAGCAGCTCGGTGACATAAAGGAAATCTGTGACCTTGTCCACCCTTCTGTCGGCATTATCACCGCTGTGGGTGAGCAGCATCTCGAGTCTTTCAAGTCTATCGAAAATGTTCAAAAAACAAAGTTTGAACTCGCCGACAGTCTCCCATCAGATGGTTTTGCCGTCGTTAATAACGACTTCCCATACATTGCCAATCGACAAATCAGCAACGTCCCCTCTGTGCGCTATTCCGTCAGTGATAACGCTCCCGGTGGGTATCATGCTGAAAACATTTCATACTCCTCCCATGGAGCTGCTTTCACACTCATCACGCCGGACAATCAACGTATCGACTTCTCTACTCCGCTCCTTGGCGAGTGTAACATCTCAAACCTCATTGCTGCTATTGCGGTTGCCATTCATCTTGGCGAACCCATAGGGAAAATTCAATACGCAGTGAGCCATATTGAGCAGGTTGAGCACCGACTCTCCCGAAAAGTAACCCCGGCTGGCATAACAATCATCGACGACGCCTTCAATTCAAATCCTGATGGCTCAAGGATGGCTCTCGATGTCCTCCGCAGCATGACCGGAGGCAAGCGAATAGTCATCACCCCGGGTATGGTTGAGCTTGGCGACCGTCAATACGAACTAAACAAGGCTTTCGGCGCCCACATCGCTCAGTGTGCAGATGTGGCTATTATCGTAGGTAAATACAATCGTGAAGCAATCGTTGAAGGTATCAAGACTGCCGATTTCGATGATTCGAACCTCTTTACCGTCGATACTTTCGCTCAGGCGCAAGCAACGGTTTCTCCGCTCCTCTCCCGCGGCGACACTGTCTTATATGAAAATGATTTACCAGACACTTATAAATAATTCATAAAATGAAAACCAATATCGGTGTATTCTTCGGAGGACGCTCCACTGAGCACGAAATCTCCGTTATCTCTGCATCACAGGCGATGCACGCTATTAATCGTGACCGTTTCGACGTTACCCCTATATATATCACCAAGCAGGGTGAATGGTATTCCGGCGACGCTCTTCTCGACGTTGCTAACTACAGACATATCGACACACTACTCGCCAAGTGCGAAAAGGTATATATGCGTCCTGTTTATGGCGACTACAATGTCTACAAAGTCAAAAAGCCTTTCTTCGGCTCTGACGTTTTAGCTAAACTCGACGTTGTAATCCCCGTTCTCCACGGCTCTAATGGAGAAGACGGCATTTTTGAGGGTGTCCTTGAGACTATCGGCATCCCATACGCCGGATGCAACACTATCTCCTCTGCCAATGGAATGGATAAAATCACTATGAAGATGATTCTTCAGGCTAACGACATCCCTGTTGTAGACTACGTTTGGATGACAGACAAGGAGTGGTTTGCAAAGCGTGATGATATCATCGCTAAGATTGAAAACAAAATCGGATATCCCGTTATCGTTAAGCCCGCAAACCTTGGCTCAAGCGTGGGTATTAGCCGTGCAAAAGACCGAGAAGAACTCATTGAGGCTATCGCTACGGCTGAAAAATACTCTACTCGCATCATTGTTGAAGACATGGTGGAAAATCTGCAGGAAATAAACTGCTCTGTCCTCGGTGACTGCGATGAATATCAGATGTCTGTCCTTGAGGAGCCTATCAAGACCGGTGATTTCCTCTCTTACGAAGACAAATATATGGGCGGTAGCAAAGGTGCAAAAGGCATGCAGGCTTCACAAAAACGCATTCCTGCAGAACTCCCCCAAGACGAGACTGAAAGAATTAAATTCCTTGCCGGAGAGACCTTCCGCGTCCTCTCATGCCATGGCGTCAGCCGTGTAGATGTCATTGTGGATGCTAAGACAAGAGACATTTACGTCAACGAGATTAACACTATCCCCGGTTCGCTTTCATTCTACCTTTGGGAAGCTACCGGCATCTCTTTTGAACAGCTTATGGAGCGACTCGTTGCACTCGCTATTAAGCGCAAACGTGAGCAATCTCACAAGACCGTCTCTTACGACCAAAATATCTTTGCTCTCGGTGGCGGAACTAAAGGCGTCAAAAAATAAATATTACATATTGACATAAACAAGTCTTTTTTTAGAGGACATGGCACAACACGTCAGCTTTTTTTATCTTGTGTCATTATCAGCTTGCATCAAAAAAGATTAAAATTAACTTAAAAACGTTTGCCTATCTCGAAAAATAGTTATACTTTTGCAAACAGAAAGTTTATTCATTTTTTCAATTATTCACGATAGGTACTATTATTAACATTATAAACATTTATTGTATGAAAAAATCTTTACTCTCACTCGCACTCGCTGTGGCTATCCCAGCTGCTATTTCAGCGCAGTCTCTCGTTATCATCAACGATGATCTTGGCATCGAAAACTACGGTGGGCTTCAGGGACTTTCAATCTCTGAAAACGGTAAGTGGATTAGTGGTAGCACACAGGCTTATGCCGGATTCCTCCTTAACATGGAAACTGCTGCTGTTATCTACGATGAAGCTCTCGACGACTTCGGTTGCGAACTTCGCTCCGTTTCAAATACCGGCAAAGCTGTTGGTATGAATGTTAACGCTATCACTATTGATGCACTCGGTAGCAAACAAATTCTTGAAACTCCCGACGGAAACCAGTCTATCGCTAACGACATTACTCCTGACGGTTCGCTTATCGTCGGATTAACCTACGATGAAGGATACAGGGAAACTCCAGTTATCTGGAATGCTGATGGTTCTCTTGTCTCCCTCCCTATTCCTACTACAGAAGATATGGGATTTGAGGTAAACGGAGGCCGCTGCTGCAAAGTCAGTGAGGATGGCTCTGTCATCGTTGGTTACTTGGTAGATAACTACGCTACATACCCTGTCGTTTTCTGGTTTAGACAAGACGACGGTTCTTACGCAATCGACACCGAAATCGCTAAAAACTTCTTTGAACCGGGTGAAGGAGATAAGCCTTACCTTGTCATTTCTCCTTCTGCCATCAGCAAAAACGGTCGCTATGTCGCTCTTCAGCTTATGGTTAACGACGGTTCTTACACTTACTACAACGGCGTTTACGACCTACAGACTCATGAACTCTACAAAGCTACCGTGCTCGGCGACTTTGAAGGCGCTGCTTACTATCCTTCTGCTATCAGCAACAACGGTGACGTTGTCGGTATGGTTATTTACGGATGGAACCAGCGTATCCCTTACGTTTACAGCATTGGAAACGAATATGGCACCACTTTCGCTGACACTTTCAAAAGCGCTGAATTTTCAGACTTTATCGCCGCTGACATTGCAATCCCTACAAATATCACCGGCGACGGTCGTTACGTCATTGGTTGGTCTGTCGATTACGAAACTTACGCTTATTACACATTCTTGATTGACTTCTCCACCGGCGCTGTCAACAAAATTGCCGTTGACCCTTCTGCTGCTGAAGAAGTCGCTCGTTACGACATTTCCGGAAAGAAAATTTCTAAAAACACTCCGGGCATCAACATCATCCGCATGTCTGATGGCTCTGCACAAAAAGTTTTAGTAAAATAAGTAATTCATTTTCCATAT
>CALYOL010000079.1 GCA_945231345.1 uncultured Porphyromonadaceae bacterium | reverse complement strand
TTTACTTCACGCTTATAAATCAAACCGCCAAGTTCGAATTTAGAAGATAAAATGTCAATAACACCTTTTTGACAGAAAATTCCGTCTATGTAATCGTAGAGGCTGTCTCCACAGCAAGCTCTTCAAAATGTAACGCAATGATAATGATAATCTTAGTATTAAGCAAATTATTTTGAAATATTTTTTTGAAACTGAGTATCATAGAATATTTTTGCGTAACTTTGCAGTCCAAAAAGTGCAAAGATATGTTTTGGAATTTATTTTCTACTTTTTTCAAAATCGGAATGTTTACCTTCGGCGGTGGATGGGCTATGATTTCTATAGTGCAGCGCGAGGTGGTGGAACATCATAGATGGCTTACAAATGATGAGTTCCTTGACCTTATTACAGTCACACAATCACTACCCGGAATCCTTGCGGTGAACATGTCTGTGGTCATTGGTGACCGTCTTGGCAAGTTTAAGGGAAGCCTTTGCGCCGCATTAGGCACAATATTGCCTTCATTTCTGATTATACTCGCTATTGCGATATTTTTGACACCCGAGACAATTAAAAATAACGATGTTCTGAACAGAATTTTCATGGGTATCCGTCCCGCAGTGGTGGCACTTATCCTTGTGCCCGTGGTCACTACCGCCAAGGCGGCTAAGATAGGCTGGAAAACTGTGTGGATACCTGTCTCTGTGGCACTTTTGATATGGTCAGGGATGCCGGTTGTGTCAAATCCTATTCTATACATCGTTCTTGGCGGTCTTTTTGGCTACTTCTATTTTAAGCACCGTCAACTCAAACACCTAAAAGACAGCGAAAAATGATATATTTACAACTTATATGGAGCTACCTGAAAATAGGTCTATTCGGTTTCGGGGGCGGATATGCGATGCTTTCACTGATTCAGAGCGAAGTCGTACTTCCGGGCTGGATTACGGAGCAGACTTTTACAGACATTGTGGCAATTTCGCAGATGACGCCGGGACCTATCGGAATAAACTCTGCAACATATATCGGCTATGCCGCTCCACACCTTGCCGGATATGACGGTATAATTTACGGCATCCTCGGTAGCATATTGTGTACTACGGTGGTGGTCATACCGCCATACATACTTTCGCGCTATGCAGCACATCTTTTGATTCGGCACAAAGATAGCCTGGTGGTGAAATCTGTTTTTGCAGGTCTTAGACCTGTAGTGATTGGGCTTATTGGCTCAGCCGCATTGCTGCTAATGAATGCAGCAAACTTCGGTGAAACAAGCGACCAAATTACTAAGAGCATCTGCATTTGCGCGGCTACATTCTTTATGGTGTATTATACCAAGGTTCATCCAATTCTATATATAATCCTTGCCGGAATTGCCGGCTTCATACTTTACTGACAATGACTTACGCAGAAGCGATAGAATATCTTTACAATGCCACTCCACAGTTTCAGCAGATAGGAGCAGCGGCATACAAACCGGGACTTGACACAACGATAGCTCTTGACAATGCATTTGGCAACTGCCATAGGGCATACAAGACTATCCATGTGGGAGGAACAAATGGAAAAGGAAGTACGTCTCACACAATAGCCTCTATCCTTCAGGCGCAAGGCTTTCGTGTTGGGCTATATACATCCCCTCACCTCATTGATTTTCGGGAGAGAATACGAGTCAATGGTGAAATGATAAGAGAGACGGCAGTCATAGACTTTCTTGAGCGGTATAAGGCTATGAATCTCGGATTCAGCCCGTCGTTCTTTGAACTGACAACAATTATGGCTTTTGAATATTTCAAAAAGCAAAATGTAGATTATGCTGTGATTGAAGTTGGTCTTGGTGGCAGACTGGACTGTACGAATATCATATCCCCTATCCTTTCGGTAATTACAAATATTTCCAAAGACCATGTAGCTCAGCTTGGCAATACTCTGGAGAGTATTGCGAGAGAAAAAGCAGGGATAATAAAGCATGGTGTGCCGGTTGTGATTGGTGAGGCAGAAGGCATTATAAGGGAAATATTTGCGAATAAAGCTGCCGAAGTAGGCACCGAAATATCATTTGCAGAAGATGACAAACGTATAATCTCTGAAGTAATGGATTTTGGTAGTTTTATTGAATATAAAACCGAATTTGGCATTATAAAATCCCCTCTTTCCGGAGCTTGCCAGCGGAAGAATATGCGCACTATACTATGTGCAATAAAGACTCTGATAAATAATAGATTGAGTGTAGAAGATAAAGCAATACTTGATGGATGTGAAGGGGTCGTGAGAAACACGCATTTAATGGGACGGTGGATGACGATATCACAAAATCCAACAATAATCACAGACACTGGACACAACATAGGTGGCTGGCAGTATTTGTCAAAACAGTTGGCTGAAATTTCAGAAAAATGCAGATTGTGGATAATTATCGGTTTTGTGAGTGACAAGGATGTAGATTCTATTCTTACACTATTGCCAAAAACCGCAAACTACCTGTTTACAAGTGCTTCTGTTCCTCGCGCCATGCCAAGTGAAATGTTACAGGTAAAGGCGGAAGCGCATGGCATTTCAGGCAAGAGCTTTGGTTCGGTAAGTGATGCCGTAGAAGTTGCAAAAAGCCAGGCGTCGAGCGAAGATGTTATTTTTGTTGGAGGAAGTACTTTCGTTGTTGCTGATTTTTTGGCTATGGTTAATTAGTGATGGATATAGCTTGATAGTTGTTAATTCATATTAATCACAACAAAAATAGTGCCTATTTTTGGTTGTATTTCAAAAAATAATGCTACCTTTGTAATAGAATATAAGGTAAGGCAAAAAAGATGATTACAACCAAGGCATATAAGTCATCAGCTTCATTTATAGCGAAGCTGGAAATTAGGCGTAGGCTGCTCGGTAGTCTGTGGCTGCTGGTTTTTCCGGCAATGTCCTTTGTTTTTGGAGTGACTGTAAACAATGCCTTCATTTATGTGGGTCTGATATTGATGTTCCTGATATATCCATTTATACTCACTGTCGCATATTTCAATACTTTGCTTTTGCCCGGATATGCTTCTGCCATTAAGACTCGTAGGGTCGAGTTTGCAGAAGACTGTATAAGTGTTCAGCATATGAAGTTTGATGACGACGGTAATGAGGAGATTGACGGCAAACCAATTACAGTCCCCTATTCAGATTTCTCCGAATTTGACTTTGCAAGCGAAAACATAGTTTTGAGATATAAAGACTCAAAAAAAGGTTTTATTGCAGTACCTAAAACTGCTTTCTATAGCAATGATGAGCTAAAAACAGTATTAAATATCATAAACCAAAACATCAAGTATGAAATATAAGCTATCCATTTTATGTATATTATTCCCGGTGTTTGCATACGGAGCAAAACTGAATGGCGTCGTCTTGTCAGAAGACGGCGAACCACTTGTTGGAGCATCTGTGCGCTGGGAAAATAGAACTACTGGCACTACAACTGATATTGATGGCAAATTTGTGATTGCTTACAACACAGATGATAAAACACTAATCACCAGCTATGTAGGATATAATAACGACACAACACTTGTTGATTTCTCAGAAAAGTCTATTATAATCAAGCTTTTCCCTTACATCCTTGATGAAGTCACTGTTACTACTCGTGGTAGAGGTGTAGTTAAAGTTTCTGGTGCTGAAAATTCCATGCTTATAGGGCAGCAAGAACTGTTTAAGGCAGCGTGCTGCAATCTCGGGGAAAGTTTCACAACAAATCCATCTGTTGATGTGTCTTATGATGATGCAGCCACCGGAGCCAAACAAATAAAACTGCTGGGACTTTCAGGTGCATACGTTCAGATGCTTACTGAAAACATACCGGCTTTCAGAGGTGCTGCTCACCCATATTCCCTTGGATATGTTCCCGGACCATGGATGCAGAGTATTCAAGTTTCAAAAGGCAGTAGTAGTGTCAAAAACGGTTATGAATCTATAACCGGTCAGATTAATATCGAATACCTTAAGCCACAAGCTGAGGATGAAACTATTGGCGCTAACTTTTATGGTGACTCTAAGGCGAAGTTCGAGGCAAATCTTGACGGAAATATACACCTGAATAAGACTCTTTCCACTGCATTCCTGGCGCATTACGAAGACAGATACACAAGCCACGATGGAAATGATGACGGATTTATAGATATGCCTGATATTAAGCAGTTCAATATAGCAAATCGCTGGGGATATTTTTCATCAAAACGTATTACACAGGCATTCGTGTCAGTAATTGACGAGAACCGTAAAAGTGGTGTTTCTTCACATGCAACGCATCATTTAGACCCTCAAAAGTATGATGCAGACTTGCATACTTCCGATGTGAATGCGTGGGTTAAAAATGCTTGGATTATTGACAGTGATAAGAACACAAATATCGCTATTATTGGCAATTTCTCTCGCCATCTGTTCGACGGAAAGTATGGTGACGGAAGAACCTTATACACCGGGCAGACAAATGCCTATGGACAGTTGCTTTTCGAGACCGATTTCGACGAGCACAATTCAATCTCTGCCGGTGCAAGCATTGTTTATGATTATTATCATCACAATTTATATCTCTCCCCCGCTCCACTCAAAGACAGGGAAACTACACCGGGTGCATACGCTCAATATACTTACAAGATTGCCGACAAGTTTGTGGCTATGGCAGGACTCCGTTACGACTATAGCGGCATTTATGGCGGATTTTTCACTCCGCGAGCACACTTAAAATGGACTCCACTATACGGACTTACTTTTCGCGCGTCTGCCGGCAAGGGTTACAGGACAGTAAATCCTTGGGCTGAATATAATTATTTGCTCAGTTCTTCACTTCCTATTATTGTTGAAGAGACTTTAAGGCAAGAAAAAGCGTGGAATTATGGTATATCCGCTTCTTATTCTCTCTCGCTATTTGACAGACCTCTCTCGTTGTCCACTGAATATTATTATACCGATTTCGACAGTCAGGTAATACTCGACCGTGACAGTTACCCAGGACAAATATATATTTCAAATCTTTGTGGGCAGTCTTATTCCCACACCTTCCAGATAGACCTTAACTATGAGCTACTTGAAGGGCTTACTTTTGCTGCAGCATACCGCCGCAATGACGTAAAGGAATCATATGATGGAGTCAAAATGGACAAATCCCTTACGCCTAAATACAAGGGGCTTCTGTCACTTTCTTATCTCACCCCACTTGAACATTGGCAGTTTGACGCAACTTTGCAACTGAATGGGAGCGGAAGACTTCCCACTGCGCCTGTTGTCAATGACATTAAGATTTATGAGGAGTCATATCCCTCATTTGTACAACTTAGTGCGCAGATTACTCGCCATTTTCGCCATTTGTCTGTGTATGTGGGCGGTGAAAATCTTACGAATTATAAACAAAAAAATCCTATTATAAACTTAACTTCTGTGTCATACTACGACCCCACCCTTATTTGGGGACCCGTTGATGGTGCGATGGTATATGCCGGAGTTAGATTAAAATTTAACTACAGATGAAAAGATTATTTTTAATTATGGCAATACTGACAGTGTCCATTGCTGCTTCTGCCAGAGATTTATATACAGTTACCTATAAGGTACAGCCACAAATGCACTGTGAAAATTGCAAGAAGAAAATTAAAGACCAACTGAAGTTTGAAAAAGGCGTCAGGGCTATTAATATATCCATTAAGGAACAGACTGTAAAACTTACATACGATGCAGATAAGACTGACACTCAGAAACTGTCTGAATCACTTAAGAAAATAGGTTATAAAACCACTGAAATCGAAAACAAAAAATTAAACCTCAAATAATGGCTACAATTCCTGAAATAATCAGCAGCAAAGAAGGAAAAACTTTCTCGTTTGAAGTGTTGCCACCGCTTAAAGGTCGTGGAATAGATAAACTTTTCAGTAATATTGATTCACTGATGGAGTATTCTCCGTCATACATAAATATCACTACGCACCGTAGCGAAATGGTATATAAATCCACTCCAGACGGACTATATCGCAGAGTTTCGGAACGAAGTCGTCCGGGTACTGTAGCGGTAGCAGCTGCCATTCAGCATCGTTATCATATTCCGGCAGTGCCCCACATTATTTGCTCAGGTTATTCAAAGGTAGAAACAGAATATGCACTTATTGACCTCCGTTTCTTAGAAATAAACAATTTGCTGTTGCTCCGCGGCGACAAAGCTAAGCATGAGTCTCGTTTCACTCCAAACCCTGACGGTCATGCACACGCCTCTGAACTCCAGGCACAAGTCAATGCTTTCAACAAAGGCTTCTTTATTGACGGGACGAACATGGATATTGTTAATGACCTCCCTTTCTCATACGGTGTTGCAGGCTACCCGGAAAAACATGAAGAATCTCCCAACATGGAGATGGACTTGATGTGGCTAAAAGCTAAAGTTGATGCCGGTGCTGACTATATTGTCACTCAAATGTTTTTTGACAATGCAAAGTATTACGACTTTGTTGAGCGTGCGCGAAAAGCAGGTATTAATGTGCCAATAATTCCGGGACTAAAACCTATTATTAATTCAAACCAGATTACGCTCCTTCCGAAAGCATTTAAGGTTGATTTGCCTATGGAGCTTACCGCCGAACTCATCAAATGCAAAGACGACGATGAAATAAAGGCGTTAGGTGTAGAGTGGTGTGCTGCACAGAGTAAAGACTTGCTTCAGCATGGCGTGAAATCCATTCACTACTATTCACACAACGCAGTGAAGTCTGTTCACAGTGTTGTCTCAAAAATATTTTAAAATACAACAATACCATGAAATTTGCCGATATTCCCGGACAGCAACGGATAAAAAATAGATTGATAGAACTTGTGGAAAGCGACCGCTTGCCACATGCCCTACTTCTTCAAGGCGAGCAAGGTGTGGGCAAATTTGCACTGGCATTGGCATTGGCGCAGTATATCCACTGTACAAATAGACATGACGGTGATAGCTGTGGAGAGTGCAAGTCTTGCCGACAAATATCTTCTTTTAACCACCTTGACACTTTCTTCAGTTTTCCGGTGATAAAAAAGAAAAGCAGTGCAACACCGCCAGTCTCCGACGAATTTATATCAGAATTTAAGGCTTTCGTTGAGAAAGACCCTATGATGAATTTTGAAAATTGGCTTGATGAATTGGGAGCAACAACTACATTGCCTGTAATGTATGTTACGGAAAGTGAGTCGCTGATAAATAAGCTCGCCTTTACGGCACGAACATCAAAATACAAAATTGTCTTGATGTGGCTTCCGGAGAGAATGAATGAACAGTGCGCAAATAAGCTTCTTAAACTTATAGAGGAGCCATTCCCTGATACAAAGTTTATATTTACTTCAGATTCTCCACAGGAAATTCTCCCCACTATTTATTCTCGTTGTCAACGTATTGATGTTGAAAGGTTTACTGATATTGATATTTGTGAATGTCTCGTGAATAAATATGGTATAAATCAACAAGATGCATTATCCATTGCACATAATGCTGAAGGGTCTCTTTCTAAAGCTGTCAGCCAAATGCAGATAGGCGGAGGAAATGACAAATTTTTTCAATTTTTCATCAGGCTGATGCGAAGTGCCTATGCCCGTAAGGTCAGTGACCTGAAGGCATGGTCTAATGAAGTGGCTACATTGGGACGTGAGCAACAACTCACTTTTCTTAAATACTGCGATAGGCTGGTGCGTGAAAATTTCATATACAACTTACGCAAGCGAGAACTGACATACATGAATACTTCTGAAGAGCAGTTTTCTACTCGTTTTGCCCCTTTTATATCAGAGCGAAACGTGCAAGCTTTATCCAGAACATTTAATGACGCCATACG
>CALYOL010000078.1 GCA_945231345.1 uncultured Porphyromonadaceae bacterium | reverse complement strand
CAAAATTACTAAATTCCCACATAATAACCAATTTTTATTTGCCATTATGGTTCTCGTGACCGGGAAACGAAGATAAAAGGAAAAAATTAGTCCTCTAAATGTGCCTTAAAAAGTGAGATTTAGAGGACTAATTTTTTATTTTCCAAAAATAAATACTATCTTTGCGGCATGGAAACTACCAAGATAATAGGAAGAAAAGAAGAAATCCGCAAGTTGGAGTCATGCTATGCTTCAGATGAGGCAAAACTTGTGATAGTATATGGCAGGCGGCGTGTGGGTAAGACTTACCTGATTAGTCAGACATTTAAAGACCGATTTACCCTACGTCTTACCGGTGCGTATAACCAGCCTAAAATGTCGCAGCTTGAAAATTTTGCAGACGAATTGAGGCGGGTGTGGAAGTCTGATTTAGACACGCCGGAATCTTGGAAAAGCGCTTTTTCGCTACTTAGAGCCTATATCGAGAGCATTGACTCAGGAAAGAGGGTTTTGATTTTCATTGATGAAATACCCTGGTTTGACACTCATAAGTCGGGATTTCTGCCGGCTTTTGAATATTTCTGGAATAGCTGGGGTGCAACGCGAGACAACCTCATGCTGATTGCCTGTGGTTCTGCCACTGCGTGGATGACTGAAAATTTTGCTGATAATCCCGGTGGACTCTTCAATCGCCATGCCATGCGTATTTATCTCCGCCCATTCACACTGCATGAAACAGAAGAATATTTGCAGCACGCAGGTTTTGACTGGGGACGATACGATATTGCAGAATGTTATATGGTAATGGGGGGAATACCATTTTACCTTAGCCAGTTAGACCCATACTTGACTTATACGGCAAATATTGACGCCCTTTTCTTCAATGACAAGACAGGGCTATGGGACGAGTTCACACACCTATATCGCACACTTTTCAGAAACAGCGAAAACTATGTAAAAGTGGTGGAAGTACTCGCATCCAAAAAGTCTGGAATGACAAGGTCCGAAATAGCGGAGGCTGCAAAGCTGTGCAACAATGGCGACCTTTCCAGAATACTGAAAAATCTCTGTGACTCAGACTTTGTCACCACTTATAATTTTTTCGGAAAGCGTAAAAAAGACGTTATATATCAGCTATGTGACAATTTCACACTTTTCTATTACCATTTTATCAAAGACTATCATGGCAGAGACCGTCAGTATTGGACGCATACTATCGACAATCCCGCTCGTAAAGCTTGGGCTGGTAATGCATTTGAGCTGCTGTGTAAAAGCCATATAGCTGAAATTAAAAAGGCATTAGGCATTTCCGGAATCTTGTCTGAGGAGTCTATTTGGTTTTCTAAAGGCGATAGTAATTCACGCGGCGCTCAAATTGACCTTTTAATCGACCGACGTGACAGAGTGATAAACGTATGCGAAATTAAGTTCTCCATAAACCCATATATAATTGACAAGGAATATGAATTGCAGCTGAGAAACAAACTTGGTGTTTTCAGAAGCTGCACAAATACTACCAAAGCATTGCAGCTGACGATGATTACCACTTTTGGCGTTAAGAAAAATGTCCATTCAGGCATCGTGCAGTCGCAAGTCTCGCTTGACGATTTGTTTAGGGAGTAATATGAAATAAGAAAAAATTAGTCCTCTAAATGTGCCTTAAAAAGTGAGATTTAGAGGACTAATTTTTTATAGTTCCAATATATGTAATGATTTTATTTCAAATAAATCTATTTCAAATAAGGTTATTTCAAATAAAATTATTACATTTGCAGAAAAAGTAAAACCGCTGAATTATGGAAATACCTTTCGTATATGGCAAAATAGCTGAAGGACAAGATTTTACCGATAGAGAAGATGATGGCAAGAAATTGCTTGACAACTTTCATGGACTGGTTAATACGGTCATTATATCGCCACGCAGATGGGGAAAAACATCGCTCGTAAACCGGGTATTGGGTAAAATACGCGATGAAAAAGACTATTTATTGTGCAAAATAGACATTTTCAACTGCAGGACGGAGGCGCAGTTCTTTCAGTCGTATGCAAATGCCATTTTAAGTGCGTCTTATACAAAGATTGACGAGTTTCTGCATGCTGTGAAAAAATACCTGTCGAGTTTTGGTCCCAAAATCTCACTTTCAGATATTGGAGCGCAATTTGAGCTTGGGGTAGGCATAGACTTTCGCGACAACACCTACTCTTACGACGAAATCCTTGACTTGCCGCAAAAAATTGCGGAAGAAAGAGGTGTAAAGTTTATAGTGTGCATAGATGAATTTCAGAATGTAAGCTCTTACCACGATTCTATCGGATTTCAGCGCAAGCTGCGTTCTCATTGGCAGAACCACAGTCAGGTGGGTTACTGCATTTTTGGAAGCAAGCGCCACATGCTGCTCGACATTTTCAGCAATTATCAGATGCCCTTTTACAAGTTTGGCGACATAATGTTTCTTGATAAAATCAGCAAGGAAAACTGGATAAAATATATTACTAATCGCTTTTTGAGCACGGGAAAGATAATAGCGGATACTACAGCCGGCAAAATAGCCGATTATGTGGACTGTCACCCATATTACGTTCAGCAGTTGGCTCAAATTTCATGGCTGCGTACAGAAAAAGTATGTGATGACAAAATTGTGGATGATGCTTTTAGCTCGCTTGTGTCTCAGCTCAGCCTTCTGTTTAGCAATATCGCTGACTCCTTGACTGCGAGGCAGATACAATTCTTAAGAGCTATCGCAAATGGAGAGACAATGTTTAGTTCCGCTACTGTGATTAAAAACTACGACCTCGGAACATCCGCAAATGTGAAAAACCTTAAGAAAGCACTGCAAGACAAAGACCTGATAGACATTTGGGCTAAGGAAATCACTATTCAAGACCCGCTTTTCGCATTTTGGATAAAAAATGTGTATTAGCTAAACCAATATTGGTATGTTGAAAAATAAAATTTGTCAAATGCTATGCAGATTGAAAAAATAGTAGTAACTTAGCAAGACAAAAACAATATGCATTTCACTTAACTATCTGAAACATGAATAACAAACACAGATATTGCGTAATAATGTGCGGTGGCATCGGCTCCCGTTTCTGGCCTTATAGCCGTACCGACCGCCCTAAACAGTTTATCGACTTCCTCGGCACTGGCCGCTCACTGCTCCAGATGAGCTACGACCGTATTTTATCCATCGTGCCCGCTGAAAATATAATTTTCGTCACAAACGAGATGTATGCGCCCCTCGTAAAGGAACAGTTGCCCGAAGTGGCTGACAGCCAAATCCTGCTTGAGCCAGCCCGCCGAAACACTGCCCCTTGCATCGCATGGGCTGCATACCACATCGCCGCAAAAGACCCGGAGGCAAGCATGATTGTCACGCCGAGCGACCACCTCATTACGCGAGAAAAAGAATTTGAAAAAAGCGTTCTCGCCGGATTTGACTTCGTGGAAGGCAACGACGCTCTCCTCACACTCGGTATCAAGCCCACTCGCCCCGAAACTGGATATGGATACATACAAGTCGGTGATAAGGTGACCGGAGAGATAAACAACGTAAAGACTTTTACCGAAAAGCCATCGCTTGACCTGGCAAAAGTGTTCCTCGAAAGTGGCGAATTTTTCTGGAACTCCGGGATTTTTCTCTGGAAGGCTTCATCTATCATTGCGGCACTTAAGGAAAATGCCCCCGATGTCACTTCAACATTTGAGCGTGGTAAAGACGCTTTTGGCACAGATGACGAAAAGAAATTCATTGAAGAAAACTTTGCCGGATGCGTCAGCATTTCTATTGACTTTGCCGTAATGGAAAAGGCCTCAAACGTTTTTGTGGAAACTGTGACTTTCGGCTGGAACGACCTCGGAACTTGGAGCGCACTACGCGACAATTCTCCAAAAAACCGCGATGGTAACGTCGCACAAAACTGCGAACTGCTATCATATAACTCCACAGGCAATATTTTCGCCATCCATGGGCGCAAACTCGTTGTGGTTGACGGACTTAAAGACTATATCGTGGCAGATGCCGGCGACGTGCTGCTCGTGTGCCCGATTAGCGAAGAACAGAAAATTAAGCAGATGGTAAACGACGCCAAACTAAACTTTGGCGACAAATACCTGTAAATAACATTAATGGAAGAAGATTTCGACATAAGAAACATTGGCAGTGACAGGGAGGGCGAATATGAGCGAGCCCTTCGTCCGTCAATGTTTGACGCATTCAGCGGACAAGACAAGATTGTAAACAATCTCAAGGTCTTTGTCGCTGCTGCGCGACAACGTGGGGAGGCGCTGGACCACCTCCTCCTTCACGGACCTCCGGGACTGGGAAAGACTACGCTATCCGCTATCATTGCAAACGAGCTGGGTGTGGGATTTAAGGTCACTTCTGGTCCTGTCCTTGACAAGCCCGGCGACCTTGCCGGCATACTGACCTCGCTCGAGAAAAACGACGTGCTTTTCATTGACGAAATTCACCGCCTTAGTCCTATCGTGGAGGAATATCTCTACTCCGCGATGGAAGACTATCGCATCGACATTATGATTGACAAAGGTCCCGGGGCGAGAACTGTGCAGCTCACTCTCTCTCCATTCACGCTCATAGGCGCTACTACTCGCAGCGGACTGCTTACATCGCCGCTCCGTGCCCGTTTCGGAATAAACTGCCATTTGGAATACTACGACCACGATGTGCTCCGAAAAATCATTCTGCGTTCATCTCGTCTGCTTGGCGTAAAGTGTTCCGACGAGGCGGCAAATGAAATTGCGCTCCGTAGCCGCGGCACTCCGCGTATTGCCAATGCCCTGCTCCGTCGTGTCAGAGACTTCGCACAGGTAATGAGCAATGGCGAGATTGACCTGAAGATTGCCCGTTTTTCCCTCGAGGCGCTAAATATCGACAAGTATGGACTCGACGAGATTGACAACAAGATTTTGACAACTATCATCACCAAGTTTAATGGCGGTCCGGTGGGGCTGACCACTATCGCCACCGCGCTTGGTGAAGACCCGGGTACCGTCGAGGACGTTTATGAGCCGTTCCTGATTAAGGAGGGATTTATTCGCCGTACTCCGCGCGGACGGGAGGTGACAGACCTCGCTTATCTCCATCTTGGCAAAAAAAATGAGAAAAATATAGGTACAGGTTCGCTTTTTGATTAACAAGGCACTTTAATGGCTGGAATTAAAAGTTTGATGAAAGATACCGCCATCTATGGCGTTAGCAGCATCGTTGGGAGGTTCCTCAACTGGTGCCTCGTCCCGATGTATACCCACCTCTTTGCAAAAAGCGAATTTGGTGTGGTGACTTACATCTATTCCATCACTGCACTCCTCCTAATCATCCTAACTTATGGCATGGAGACCGGATATTTCCGCTTTACAAACCATGAAAAGTGGAACAATCCCGGAATGGTTTACACTACCTCCCTTATCTCCATCTTCACCACTTCCATTGTCTTCATTATAGGAGTCGCACTGTTTGCTACCCCTATCTCCAATACTCTTGAATGTCCGGGACACGCCGACTATATTGTGCTGATGGCTGCCGCTGTCGCTCTCGATGCCGTAACAGCCATCCCGTTTGCTTTCCTGAGATATAAAAAGCGGCCTATCCGTTTTGCTACTATCAGGCTGATTAACATTGGATTAAACATTGGGCTAAACCTGTTCTTCCTCATCCTTTGCCCATGGATTATGAAAGTGTCTCCCGGGCTGATTGACGGATTTTATGCGCCTGACTACGGCATTGGATACATTTTCCTGTCAAATTTCATCGCATCGGCTGTGACACTCCTGATGCTCCTGCCTGAGTTTCGTGCAGAAAAATTTACTTTCAACGGCACTCTGCTGCGCGAAATGCTGAAATATTCTTTTCCGCTTCTCATCCTTGGCATTGCAGGTATCATGAACCAGAGCATCGACAAAATCCTGTATCCTCTCATCACTTCAAACCCCGAAACCGCCATGGCAGACGTCGGGGTATATGGCGCTAACTATAAAATCGCAATCGTGATGGTGATGTTTATTCAGGCTTTCCGTTTTGCTTATGAGCCTTTTATCTTCGCGCAAAACAAGGAAGCCGGTGAAGACAAGCTGCAGGCTTACCGCGACGCTATGAAATACTTCGTTGTATTCGGGCTCCTCATTTTCCTTGGAGTAATGTTTTTCATAGACATCATTAAATATTTCGTCGCTCCCGAATATTTCGTCGGGCTGAAAGTCGTGCCTATTATCATGATTGCCGAACTCTTTTTCGGCATTTTCTTCAACCTCTCGCTGTGGTATAAACTCACCGACAAGACTATCTGGGGAACATGGTTCTCGCTCCTTGGGCTTGCTGTGACCGTAATATTAAATTTGGCTCTTGTCCCTCATTTCGGATATATGGGCTGCGCTTGGGCTGCACTTGGATGCTACACCACTATGATGGTTGTGTCTTATTTTGTTGGAAAGGCGAAATACCCCATCGGTTACGATATTAAGACCATAGCGATGTATTTCTTCATCGCTATGGCAATGTATGCTCTATCCCTGCTCATCGCCACAGAAAACAAACTCATTGATTTCCCTGTCAGGACTATCCTCCTCTCTGCATATATTTTCATAGTTTTACGCCGCGAACGTCCGTTTCGCAAAAAAATCAGTAAATAGCAAATGAAAATTGCAATTTTATGCCATAGCGATGCAAAAGGCGGTGCTGCCATCGTCACTGCTCGCCTCACATCTGCCCTGAGCAAACATGGTGCTGACGCACAGATGATTGTGATGAATAAATGTAGCGACAACCTGCGGGTCGAGGAGGCTCCGGGTGATTTCTCTAAGAAATTCGCCTTTTATGCCGAGAGGCTGGGCATATATCTCCATAATGGCTTCGACCGCAAAAATCTCTTTAAGGTTTCAACTGCTTCTCATGGGATTAGCCTTGCTGAAAATCCTACTGTCAAGGAGGCTGACGCCATTATCCTCTCGTGGGTAAATCAGGGTATGCTCTCGCTTTCCGAACTGAAAAAGCTAATCGCCACCGGCAAGCCTATCATTTGGACTATGCACGATATGTGGTGCTTTACGGGAATTTGCCATCACGCTTTCGGCTGTGAAAACTATGTGTCGCAGTGTGGCTCTTGCAAGTTTCTTAACAGCAATGGAAACGACATATCTCAAAAAGTCTGGGCTAAAAAGCGCGAAATTTACGAGACCGGAAAAATCAGATTTGTTGCCGTTAGTAATTGGCTTAAAGACTGCGCCATGATGAGTTCTCTCCTTCGCGATATGGATGTAAGGGTTATACCAAACGCCTTTCCCATTGAGGATTATCCTCTTGTCACAGGCACGAAGCGAAACAAGATAATTATGGTCGCTGCTCGACTTGACGACACCGTAAAAGGTCTCGGTTATGCCGTTGAGGCGTTAAATATCCTTGCTGAACGAAATCCCGAAATAGCCGCTAACTATCAGATGCTGTTCGTTGGCGAAATCCGAGACAAAAACGCTATTGCAGACCTTAAATTCCCTTATCGTCACCTCGGTACAATAACCGACCAAAAAAAGCTTCGAAGTCTTTATTCTCAGTCCGCAGTAGTGCTGAGCTCCTCGCTTTACGAAACTCTCGGCGGAACTCTTATTGAGGGGCAGGCTTGCGGCGCTACTCCCGTAAGTTTCCGTCAGGGTGGAGTGCCTGATGTTATTGAGGATGGCGTCACTGGATATTTGGCTGAATACAAAGACGCTGACAGCCTTGCCGCTGCTATTGCTCATGCTATTGCAGCACCCATTTCTCCCGAAACTCTCCACGCTTCTGTTTCTCGCAAATTTTCCGAAGATACCATCGCAAAAGCTTTTCTCACA
>CALYOL010000077.1 GCA_945231345.1 uncultured Porphyromonadaceae bacterium | reverse complement strand
AAAAAACGTGAAGACTTTCCACTGACAAAGACAAATTTTAAGCTGATGGGAATAGCAGGTGCAATAATCGTGATAGGATTTCTGCTAATGCTTGGCGGTTCTTCAACAGAGGAGGCTTTTAATCCCGATATCTATTCAACGAGGCGAATAATAGTAGGACCTACAATTGCTTTTCTTGGGTTCCTGTTTATGGGCTTCGGAGTGATATACAGGAAGAAGAGTGAATAGAGAATAGAGAGTGTGGCTATTTCAGATTTGGTCTTTAAACTCGGCTCTTGATTCTAATTCAACAGTGATAAAGATATTGAAATAAAATTTATTAAAAGAAAAACATATAGAAGAAAATGGATTGGTTAGAAGCCTTGATATTGGGCATAATACAGGGTCTGGCAGAGTATCTGCCAATAAGCAGTAGCGGTCACCTGGAGATATTCCGCCAGGTACTTGGAGTAGACCTTTGCGGCAAGGAGTCTCTGGCATTTGACGTGACGCTTCACGTTGCGACGGTACTGTCAACGATAGTGATACTATGGAAGGAGTTCGTGCCACTGTGCAAGAGCTTTTTCACGCTGAAGAATGATGATAACACGAAGTATGTTCTGAAGATACTTGTGTCTTGCATACCAGTAGCGATAGTTGGTTTTGCATTTAAGCCAATAGTGGAGCAATTTTTTGAGGGCAACCTTGCAATCGTAGGTACATGCCTGATAGTAACCGCCCTCCTGCTGGCATTTGCATACTTTTTCCGTACATCACCACTGCCAATGTTTAAGCACAATGGCGGCGAAGGGAGAGAAATAGGCTGGTTAGACGCATTTGTGATAGGACTTGCTCAGGCAGTAGCAGTACTTCCGGGTCTAAGCCGCTCCGGCACGACCATCGCGACCGGTATCCTCATCGGGAACAAGCGCGACAAGGTAGCGACATTCTCGTTTTTCATGGTAATAATCCCCATCCTGGGGGAAGCGATGCTTCATGTGAAAGATATGATATTCCCTGATGCAGAAGCAGTAGCAGAGTCAGCAGCGAGTGTAGGCGCCCTACCGCTGATAATAGGTTTCCTTGCAGCATTCATAGTGGGCTGCGTAGCATGCAAGTGGATGATAGAGCTTGTGAAGAAGGGAAAGCTGGTATGGTTTGCGGTTTATTGCCTGATAGTAGGTACAATATGCTTTATAGCAGGATAATATGGATTTTATAACAGGCGAAATATTATATATAGACAAGCCACTGAAATGGACATCGTTTGACGTGGTGAAGCGTATGCGAGGAATCATCCTGCGCAGAATCCACCGCAAGAAATTCAAGGTGGGACACGCAGGGACCCTTGACCCGCTTGCAACAGGCGTGATGATAGTATGCACAGGAAAAGCGACGAAACAGATAGAAGCGCTACAGGCCGGAGTAAAGGAATATGTAGCAGAAATCACGTTTGGAGCGACGACACCATCATACGACCTGGAGACGGAGATAAACGCCACATTTCCAATCGAGCATATCAGCCGCTCGCTTGTGGAAGAAGTGCTAAAGAAGTTTACGGGCGAAATCAGCCAGGTGCCACCGGCATTTTCAGCGTGCAAGATAGATGGTCACCGAGCGTATAAAATGGCACGCCGAGGCGAGGAGCCGGAGCTAAAGGCAAAGACGCTGGTGATAGACGAAATAGAATTGCTTGACTATTCACAGGAGAAGATAACTGTGAGAATAGTATGCAGCAAGGGAACATATATCCGAGCACTTGCCCGAGACATCGGAGAGGCACTTGGCACAGGTGCACATCTGACAGCCCTAAGACGCACAAGGGTTGGAGACATCACAATAGACCGGTGCATGGACGTGGAAGCAGCCACAAAACTACTTAACGAGGTAGAAGTGACGATACCAGAAGAAAATCAGTAAAACAATAGTAAACAATAAAAAGTAATCATATATGAAATTATCTCAATTTAAGTTCCGCCTGCCACAGGAACTTATCGCACAATTTCCGAGCGAGCACCGAGATGAGTGCCGCCTTATGGTAGTAAACCGCAAAACCGGTGAAATAGAGCACCGCATCTTCAAGGACCTCCTTGAATACTTTGAAGACGGAGACACATTTCTTCTAAATGACACTCGAGTGTTCCCGGCACGCCTATTTGGGAATAAGGAGAAAACGGGCGCACAGATAGAGGTATTCCTTCTGCGCGAACTGAACGAAGAACACAAGCTGTGGGACGTTCTTGTAGAGCCAGCCCGCAAAATAAGAATCGGGAATAAGCTGTATTTCGGTGAAGATGACGCAATGGTAGCAGAAGTGATAGACAACACGACATCACGCGGTCGTACACTCCGCTTCCTCTATGATGGACCTCACGATGAGTTTAAGAGAGACCTGTATGCACTGGGAATGACCCCACTGCCGTCTTATATCGACCGTATGCCGGTGCCGGAAGATGAGGAAAACTATCAGACTATCTTCGCTACAAAAGAGGGTGCAGTTGTAGCACCGTCATCCGGTCTTCACTTTAGCCGCGAACTGCTGAAACGCCTTGAAATAAAGGGAGTAAACTTACAATTCATGACAGTACACAGCGGTCTTGGCAATTATCGCGACATAGACGTAGAGGACCTTACCAAACACCGCATGGACTCAGAGCCGGTGGAAATCAGTGAAAGCCTTGTACAATGTGTAAATGCGACGAAAGATGCGGGACACAAGGTTGTAGCAGTAGGTTCGTCTGTGCTGCGCGGAGTATCAAGCGCAGTATCGATGGGAGGGCATATGAAGGTTTATAACGGCTGGACAAACAAGTTTATCTTCCCTCCATATGAGTTTACGGTAACCGATGCGTTTATCACAAACTTCCACTTGCCACTGACAACACTTCTGATGCTGACAAGTGCATTTGGAGGCTATGACCTCATAATGAAGGCATACGAGGTAGCAATCAAAGAGGGGTATAAGTTTGGAGCCTACGGCGACGCGATGCTAATATTGTAATTCCATGATAATCAACGAAAGGGATAGCCGCGAGGCTCGTGCGCTTGATGTTGCAAGCAAGATGATGACAGCTGCGAGGACTGCTCCGAAAGGTCGCGGACTTGATGCAGTGGAGGCAGCAGTTGTAACAGGTGAGGATATTCTTCGCCTGTCTGCGGAAATGGTAAGGCTGCATGAGGCAACGGGGAAGCCGGTGTATCTGCGTGATTCTGAAAACATTAAGCAGGCTCAGGCGATAGTGGTTATAGGCACTAAATATAATCCTCTGGGGCTTAACTGCGGTAACTGCGGTTTTCCTACTTGTGGTGAAAAGCCGAAGAGTGCGCCATGTGCTGTAAGTTCGGTGGATGTAGGCATAGCGCTGGGCAGTGCAGTGGCAATGGCAGCGGATATGCGCGTGGATACACGAATAATGTTTTCTGTTGGTATGGCGGCTAAGGCTCTTGGCATACTTGGCGAAGATGTGACGCAGGTGTATGGAATACCGGTGTCTATTTCGAGTAAAAATCCTTTTTTTGACAGGTAGGAAGGGAACGAGTCTCTTCCCCAAAAATCAGCTAAAAAGTAAAACTATTGGCTGCTGAAAGAGATTTTGGCAGCCAATTTTATTGCGGGATGGTTATTGAATGGGGGTAAACAAATGATTAGAGAGAAAATGCTGAAAGTGTATCCATTTGTAATGTAGAGATTTGTCCATTACAAATGGAATGATTAACTTTGCACAATAAAACCTCAAAAGAATGGGAAATACAGACAATAAAGATAAATTGCCGCAGGAAAGCGGAGAAAATGTAGTAAAACAGGGAGAAAAGACCCTGAAGAGTGATTTTTTGCGCCGCTGTGGTGAGAATAAGGCGACACGGTGGATACGCTTCGGCATAGTGTCGTTGATATTTTTTGCATGGGTAGCATGGATGGAAAACTGGTGGCTATCATTGTTTGAAATCCTGCTGTTTGACATATATATTACCGGATATATACCATTCACATGGTGGAAGAAAAGCGAGAACAAGACGACGTATAATGTGATGAGCTGGGTAGATGCGATAGTATATGCTCTGGTGCTGGTATATTTTGTGTTTGCGTATCTTGGTCAGAACTATCAGATACCGTCATCATCGCTGGAGAAGACTCTGCTGACGGGTGATTACCTATTTGTGAACAAGGTGATATATGGTCCTCGTGTACCAATGACTCCTGTACATTTTCCACTGGTACATAACACGCTTCCATTTCTCAACTGTGACAGCTATCTTGATGCGCCGAGCGTGAAATACAAGCGACTGAAAGGTCTGCGCAAGATTGAGCGGGGTGATATTGTGGTGTTTAACTTTCCTGCCGGTGACACAGTGATGACCAAGGTGAATAATCCTGACTATTATACACTAATACGAATGTATGGCAGGGCGGCGGTGTTAAACGACAAGGAGACATTTGGCGAGGTCAAATACCGCCCTGTGGACCGTCGCGAGAATTATGTAAAGCGATGTGTAGCACTACCGGGAGATAATTTCAAGATAGTAAATCGACAGATATACGTAAACGGGGAGGCTCAGGCGGTGCCGGAAAATGTACAGTATAACTATATCTATCAGGCAAGGCGATACGGGCTGACAGAAGATGTGTTTGAGAACCTTGGAATAGCGAAGGATGATATCCACGTGATGTCGCTAAATCCTGCAGATGCGCCGAGTGTGAAGGCGAGCGGTTTTGTGGTGACAGAAGATGGTAAGATACCTCCAATCTATATTTCACCGCTGACGAATAAGATGGTTGAGACGATGAAGTCAATGCCTGAAATTGGAGTGATACAGATATTGCCGGCAGAGCCAAACGAGTTTCTTTTCCCTGATGGGATTTCACAGGGATGGACCCGTGCGGACTATGGTGGCACAGAAGGCATCACTATCCCGGCAAAGGGGATGAAAATAGCGATAAATGAGAGAAACTGGAGCACTTATGAGCGTGCAATCCGCGTCTATGAGGGCAATGCGAGTGCGAAACTTGTTGACGGCAAGCTGAACATCGACGGGAATGTCGTTGAGGAATATACATTCACGATGGACTATTATTTCATGATGGGCGACAACCGCGATAATTCGCTTGACTCACGTTACTGGGGTTTTGTTCCAGAAGACCACATAGTAGGTTCTCCATGGAGGGTAATTATCTCATTTGACAAGGACAAGAGCATTTTTAATGGCGGAATACGATGGAACCGCATGTTCCTTGATGCCAATCCGGATAAAGCAAGGTTTTAATGGCATCTCCCCTGATACTTTATCCTGACCAGACGGCATTGCTGAGCCCTGCATATTATGCGAATGTGGACTATTATGCTACGCTCGCAAAGTATGGGAGTGCGGTGATAGACTTTTCATCTCGGTTTGATAAACGTCAGAAATCGACCCACCGAACTGTAATTGCCGATGTAAATCAAGAGCTCCAGCTTACTGTGCCGATAGAGAAGCCGGTATCTCTGACGGCTGCGCGATGGAGCGATATACGGCTTTCCCGACATGGGGAGTGGTGGCACGTGCATAGGGTTTCGATTGAGTCTGCATACGGTCGCACACCGTTTTTCGAGTTTTATATAGACCGCTTCTTAAAATTTCTCAGCCGCGATGTGGTGGATAATTATCCTACTCTGGCGGCGTTGGATATAGCCATAAATAGCGAAATATGCGATATTCTGGGCATAGAGACCGAAATAAGCTATTCTCAGGCAGATGGTGAGCACCACAATGCTAATAATGGGCAGGTGGTGGATTTAAGGGGTAAAAATCTGCCATTGTCAGAGGTAGTGCCGTACTATCAGGTGAGACAGGAGGAATTTGGCTTTATTCCTCATCTCTCAATCCTTGACCTTATCTTCAATATGGGTCCGGAAGCGGCGATAGTGCTGAAGAAAATGGGGTAGCAAAATATATGTTGTAAATCAGGGGCAAGAATGCAAAAAAATGTGTGACTGCGAAAAAAATTTGTTAATAATCAGATAAATAACTAACTTTGCATCTTGAAATAAGAATGTGTAACTAAAATATACAATTTTGGATATAGACCCTTTACCAGCCACGACGCCGACACTGTGTATGTGTCAGGCGGCAGTAACAGTATTTTCAACAGGACAGTCAATAGCCCTAATCCTCGCTGTGCTATGCCTATTTATCTCGGGCTTTATCTCAGGCAGCGAAATTTCATTTTTCTCACTTTCCCCAAATCATGACGATGAAGTGGAGGAATCAAAAAAGCGGGACGAAATCATAAGACTTCTCGACAATCCGGACAGACTTCTCGCAACAATTCTCATTGCCAACAATATGGTAAATGTGGCGATAGTGGTGCTCACGACATACGCACTTTCACCGCTATTTGCCGGGCTGTCAGCGCTTGTGAGCTTTTTGGTACAGTCTGTGTTGCTGACATTTCTCATCCTGCTTTTCGGAGAAATCCTACCTAAACTGATAGCTAACAACAAGCCTGTAGCGTGGGCGGAATTTGCAGCGCCGATATTGTCAGGAATAGTAAAACTGTGCTATCCAATATCGTCTCTGCTGGTGAAAAGCACATCGTTTGTGAACCATGTTGTCAGAAAACGGAGCGGTGCAGTTACGACAGATGAACTCTCCCAGGCACTTGAAATAACAAAGGTGGAGCCGGCGGCAGGCGACAAGGAAATGCTGGAGGGAATACTTAAATTCGGCGACACGACAGCGGCAGAAATCATGACTCCACGCGTAGATATCACAGATGTTGATATTTCTATGGGATTTACCGAGGTGATGAAAATCGTTGTGGAAAGCGGCTATTCCCGCCTTCCGGTGTATGATGGCACGCAAGACAATATAAAGGGAATATTATATTCGCGAGACCTTCTGCCATACGTTGGTCAGCGCGAAGACGACAAATTTAACTGGCAACGACTAATCCGCGAGCCATATTTCGTGCCAGAATCGCGCATGATAAACGACCTTCTGGAAGACTTCCGAAAGCTGAAAATACACCTTGCCGTAGTGATAGACGAATATGGCGGCACACAGGGAATAGTGACCCTTGAGGACGTATTGGAGGAAATCGTGGGGGACATAAAGGATGAATATGACGATGAAGAGTCGTTTTACAAGCGTCTGCCGGATGACACGTTTATATTCGAGGGCAAGACAGTTCTGACGGACTTTTTCCGTGTGACAGACCTCAATGAGGATGATTTTGCAGATGTGACCACTGATGCGGAAACGCTTGCGGGTATGCTCCTTGCCGTAAAGGGAGATTTCCCGAAGAAAAAGGAGCCACTGGAATACCGCAACTGCCGTTTCCTAATCCTGGAGATGCAGGGTCACCGTATCTCCAGCGTGCGCGTAAAGGTGCTGAAAGAAGGAGCGGCTGAATAATGATGCGTTGTAAATGGCTGAATATTATTCTTATACTGCTTTCGGTGGCGCTTTTTGTTGCCTGCGACAGTAGAAATGCGCCAATTCCCCGCCGATATGCGTACCCAATGATTGACACTTATCCCGAGTCTTACACACAAATCCCGGGATTGCCGCTAAACATAGAGAAAAACGACTCTGCGACAGTCTTGACAGACTCTGTGCAAGATGACGGGAACAGATGGATAACGATATATTACCCACGCTACAATTCACACCTGTACCTCACCTTGTCGCAATGCACGACGGCTGAAAAAATGGAAGAAGTGGTTTCAAACCGCACGCAGCGCATAGCCCTAAATACCGGCGGAAATGACTATGAGCAGACAGAAATAACTAATAATCAGGGATTTACGTCTACCATACTGAAAATAAACGGCAGTAGCGCAAACCCGGTGATGTTTATTGCCACAGACAGCCAAAAATACGTTGTAAGCGGCATTTTTTATAT
>CALYOL010000076.1 GCA_945231345.1 uncultured Porphyromonadaceae bacterium | reverse complement strand
AAATAGTTTTATGTATGTGGGCAAATTTGTGGCTTTGCTTACTTTTATATCAATTTTTTCAATTTCATTTTTTTTCTTTGGAGTAAGTTGAATAGTGTATGCACTTGTATCAGACGCTATCAATAGGGGTGTGTAGGCTGTTCTTGCCGCTTTGATGTATGTAAACGGATTGATTTCCTGTAGTTCCTCTTGAGTTGGCTCAGAGATGTTAATTTCATTTGTGGCGGAAGAATAGCTCCACAATGTATTTCCGTCATACCACGTTGACATTTGTGGAGATGAGAAGGCAAAACGGTCGCCAGAAAGCGTCATGCTGCCCTTGTTAGTCTCTCCATGCGACGTTACTTCCAGACGTGTTGTTATTGACGGGGCGGAACGAATAGTCTCTACAACCTTTTCCACGATACTCGTCGCGGATGGATTAGCTGCATAAATAGGTAACGCAATGAAAAGGAATATGTATGATATAATTTTACTCATTGTTTATGTTTTATCTTAATGACTCAAGAAACATTTCAAGTGTGATTTCATCCATAAGAATTTGGCGAGGCTTCGCGCCATTTGGCTGTCCTATAATCCCTGCAGCCTCAAGTTGGTCAATTAGGTTGCTGGCACGGTTGTAGCCGATGCGGAAACGGCGCTGAAGTGAGGATGCGGAAATGCCGTTTTTAGACATTACAGCAGCCCTTGCTGCATCTTCAAACAGAGAGTCTCGGTCTGATACTGCGCCGGTATTTCCTGTACCACTGTCATTGGGATTGTAGTCAGGCAGGAAATATGCGTGGTCATATCCAACCTGACCATCAATAAAACCGCATATAGCCTCAACTTCCTCTGTCTCAATGAGTGCACATTGTACACGGTCTGTCTTTCCGGCATTTAGGATTAGCATATCGCCACGTCCTATTAGGTGTTGTGCTCCTGCAGCATCAATGATTGTGCGTGAATCAATCATCTGAGACACCTTGAATGCAATGCGTGATGGCACGTTTGCCTTGATGGTGCCCGTGATTACGTTTGTGGATGGTCGCTGTGTTGAAAGAATCATGTGGATGCCTACTGCACGAGCCTTTGCTGTAATGCGCGAAATAGGAAGTTCAATGTCTTTTCCTGCCTGAGCTATAATGTCGGCAAATTCATCCACAATAACCACGATATACGGAAGGTATCTGTGCCCTTTCTCCATATTGAGGCGGCGTTCAATAAACTTCTGGTTGTATTCCTTGATTGCTCGACATCCTGCATCACGGAGAAGTGCATATCTATTGTCCATTTCTATGCAGAGGGAATTAAGTGTAGCCACTGCATTATCCGGTGTCGTGATAATAGAATCATCCATTTCTGGCAATTTTGCCAGATAATGGCGCTCAAGCTTGCTATACAGTGAAAATTCCACAAATTTTGGGTCGATAAGCACAAACTTCAGTGTTGCGGGATGTTTCTTGTACAACAATGATGCAATTATAGTGTTCATACCAACAGACTTGCCTTGACCCGTGGCACCGGCTACGAGTAGGTGAGGCATCTTGGCAAGGTCTGCTATGTAGACCTCGTTTGAAATGGTAGCGCCTACTGCCATTGGCAATTCTCCCTTAAACTCATGAAATGCCTTTGACGAAAGTATTGACCTGATAGAAACAATTTGGGGGTCTTTGTTTGGCACTTCAATTCCGATAGTGCCACGTCCGGGCATAGGAGCTATAATACGGATGCCTGTAGCAGCAAGGTTTAGCATCAGGTCGTTTTCCAAATTTTTTATCTGCTGTATTCTCACACCTTCAGCCGGCACTATCTCATATAGCGTGATAGTTGGACCTACGGTGGCGTCTATTTTTTGTATCCTTATGCCATATTGTTCCAGCGCCTGAGAAATGCGAGCCTTATTTTCTTCCTGCTCCTCTATGTCGTTTTGTACCTTTGACGTATCGTATTGTTTAAGAATGTCAAGAGGTGGAAATTTATAGCGAGACAGTTCCGCAGTAGGGTCGTAAGGTTGCTCCAAACCTGTATGTTCTGCCATTTCCATAACAGGTGTCTTTACCTCAAGAATGGGCTCGTTCTCTTCAATATGTCCCTGCTCTTCAGTCGTTTCTGTGCTTGATGGTTCTTCTTCGCTATCGGTTTCACCATTTGATTCAGCATAATTGTCACCACCGTCGCCATTGCTCAATTCTTCTTCTGCAATATCACTGTCAGTGTTCGTGTCGTTTTCATCTTCATCATTTGTATCAGAGATACTTTCGCCATTTCCTTCGTCATTAATATCATCTTCCGTAGTATCCTCTTGTTCTACTGGCTCTTTTTTCTTAGGAAGGATAGCGGATAGTTTATCTGCGATGAATGAGCAGAATTTTGAGATTGGGTTGAAATATAGAATAATCACTACAAGGAATAAGAACAGGCTAACACCCTGAGCCGCTATAAACCCGCCATATTTTGTCAGTGTATCTACTACCATTCTACCAAGCTGACCACCGTAGAGAACAGGACTTTCACTACGATAAGTAAAGGTAGAGGTGATGATTGATATTACGGTCACAAAAAGCAATGACTTGAAAGTGAGCTCCCAGAAAGGGATTTTCTTGCGTAGCAATATTGCTCCGCTGATTATCAAGACATATATAATAAATACAAAGATGCTGATGCCAAAAGAATTTGTAATCAATACCTGACCAATGACTGCTCCAAAAGGACCGGCAGTGTTTTCAGTATTATTTGTATTCTGTGTTTGCTCTTGAAGTGGCAAAGTACTAACTTGGCTCATGTCCTTTTCCCCGTCACCGGCAAGGTAGCTGACGCACGCTACTGCGATATATGCAGTGGCAAGAAGTAGGAAGACACCTATCGTTATATGAAGACGGCGGTCTGTAAAGAAATTTACGACGGAATTCCAAAATCCCATTGTCTCTTCTTCATCACCATCTGATACAACTTCTGATTGTCCCTTTTCAGTCCTTACTTTTTCCGACTTGCGCTCTTCTTTTGCATCTTCGGTTATTTTTTCTCTCTCCCTTGATGTCCGGGGTGTGTAAGCTCCGCTATCTGTATCCTCATCAAGGATTGAGGGGTCTATATTATCTTTATATTTTGCCATATGATACTTCTGTTTCGTTTAATGTATGAAAATCCACGCAAAGTTAATAAAAACTTTTTGCTTTATCATTATTTAATCGCTTGAAAAAATCATTTTGAAGAAAAATTTTTTTCATTAAAAAACTTTGAAAATTCAACTTTATGCCGTAACTTTGTCATATCAAAAAAATGACGACAGTAAGAGGCTGACGATATACCACATCAAAGTTGATTGGGAAACTCTTCAAATCATAATGAAATGCCGAGACTCGCTTTGCCTACCAATGGCGGGCCCCACGTCAGAAATGACGAGGTTTTCCTTCTCAGGGGATTACAAAGGTTGGGAAGCACTCAAATCCTGTCTAATCGGAGTTTCATCGCATCCTTTGGTGTGGCACTTTACAGAAGGGACTGCTTTATGTAGTCCCTTTCCTGTATGGAGCGATAAAGCTCCAAAATTATTTTACAAAATAAAATTATTCTTTTATGTCAAGAAACGACGAACAACTGAATGGTGTAACCCTACTTGGAAACACCGGTGTAAAGTATCCAACTGAATATGCTCCGGAAATCCTGGAGACGTTTATCAACAAGCATCCCGACAATGAATACCTGGTAAGTTTTACTTGTCCTGAGTTTACATCGCTTTGTCCTAAAACAGGACAGCCCGATTTTGCCAAAATTGTAATAAACTACATTCCTCGGCAGAGAATGGTGGAAAGCAAAAGTCTTAAGCTTTACCTTTTCAGTTTCCGCAATCATGGCGATTTTCATGAAGATTGCATTAACATCATCATGAAAGACCTCGTTAAACTCATGGACCCTAAATACATTGAGGTCGTTGGTTTTTTCACTCCGCGAGGTGGAATTTCCATTTTCCCTTTTGCAAACTATGGAGATGACGACCATCAGGAGATGGTGAAGATGCGTCGCTTGGCGGCTTTTGAGTATGGTATTAAAGATATGATGAAGCGATGAAAGATACACTGCTTGTCCTGTCTGGTGGATTGGATTCTACCACTATGCTGTATGATTTTGCAGACAATATAGCACTTGCTGTCACTTTTCACTACGGCTCAAATCACAATGAGAGAGAGGCTGAATGTGCACGGTTTCATTGTGATAAACTTGGCATTCAGCACATAGAAATAAATCTTGCTTTTATGGGAGATTATTTTAAAAGTTCGCTTTTAGAAGGTGCTGATGCTATCCCGGAGGGCAACTATGATGAAGATAACATGAAATCCACCGTAGTTCCTTTCCGTAATGGTATTATGTTGTCTATAGCCGCTGGTCTTGCAGAAAGTAGGGGACTTAAAAAAGTTATGCTCGCAAACCATAGCGGCGACCATACTATCTACCCTGACTGCAGACCGGAATTTGTCAAGGCAATGTCTGAAGCTATAAATTCAGGTACATACATTGGCGTAGAACTCGTAGCACCATATACGATGATTACAAAAGCCGATATCGTCAAGCGTGGTTCAGAGCTTGGCATTGATTATACAAAGACATATAGCTGCTATAAAGGCGGTGAACATCATTGCGGGCTTTGCGGTACCTGCCGTGAACGTCGGGAGGCATTTATGCTGGCAGGTGTTGAAGACAAGACTATTTACGACCACATGTAGCTATACCATATTATTTTTGGTTAAAAGATGTATATCTGCTGTTAATGTCGTTTTTTTGCCGTAACTTTGCACTATTAACCTCAAAAAATCATTTTTCATGAAACTCAGACTTGTTTATATAGCACCATTAGTGATTTTAAGTTCTTGTGCAGTACTTTCTGGCGGCTCAAAAGGGCAAACTGCCAAGACTGCAGAGTATTATACCACAATAGAGCGTGAATCACTCGACATTTTACAGCCGGAAGAAACAGAAGTTACTATCCCTGTCGAGGAAACTGTCACAAAATCTGCAAACGACACTGTAAAAACTCCGGAATACGTTAATTATTCTCTTTTGCTCAATGGTGAATGGGTTGTAATGGAAGTGAATGGCGAAAAAGTCGAAGGTGACGACAGACCATACTTTACTTTCGAGGCTACTACGGGAAGATACTACGGCAATAACGGCTGCAATACACTTAATGGTACATATTTTGCTGAATCTGAAGGACGGCTTACTCTTGGGGAAGGCGCTACTACACTGCGTATGTGTAATGACGCTCCATACGAGCATATTATTAATGTCGCGCTCGGGCAGACTGTAGGATACAGAATCACAAAATCTGGAAGAGAATCCATTTTACACCTTCTTTCCTCAAAAGGTCGTACTGTTATGCTTCTTAAGCGGGCAAACATGGACTATGTAAATGGTGCATGGAAAGTGACTGCGATAAATGGAAAGACTGACCTTGTGACTGACAAAATGCAATTCGTATTTGATGTTCAGGAGATGCGGGTGCATGGTAATGCAGGATGCAACATTGTGAACGGCTCTATGTTTATGGACCCGGATAAAGCTAATTCACTGCAGTTTCATGGACTTATTTCCACTCGAATGATGTGCCCTGACATTAACGGTGAAACGGCTATTCTTGTTGCTCTTGAAGAAACATCATCATGCTATAAAATAGACGGTAACACTATCGTTTTCAAGAATGCTTCAGGGGAAGAAGTCCTTCGCTTTGACAGCATTGAACTTAACAGATGATAAAGGTAATAGACCGAGGACTTGCACCTTATGACGAAGTCCTAAAAGAACAGCAATACATTTTTGATAGCCTCGTTGCACGTCAGAAATCCGGCGAAGAGATTACAGATGAGACTATAATCATAGTTGAGCACCCTCATGTTTTTACAATGGGGGTGCACGCTCATTCTGCCAATATGCTCGTTAATGACGTATGGCTACAAAATAATGGCATACACTGCGTGAAAATTAAGCGCGGCGGAGACATTACATATCACGGTCCTGGACAGATAGTAGTTTATCCCATTATTAGCCTGCAAAAGCATAGACTTGGTGTAAAACAATACGTCACACTTCTGGAGCAAGCGGTTATAGATACACTCGCAGAGTGGGGGATTATAGCTGATAGAGTAGATGGCGCAACAGGCGTTTGGGTTATGACTGAAAATGGCGAAAACAGAAAAATCTGCGCTATCGGAATACGCTGTAGTCGCTTTATTACAATGCACGGACTCGCACTGAACGTCAATACAGACCTGACTTATTTTTCATACATTAATCCTTGCGGTTTTACAAGAAAAAATATTTCCACTTCGCTCGAAGACTTGCTGCGACATAAAGTGGATATCTCTACTGTCAAGTCTCGCCTTATTGCCAATTTGCTAAGGCTCTTAGACTCGTTCTAATTCCAATAACTTTTGCTTGGCACTCACACCTCCAGCATACCCCGTGAGTGACCCCGAGGTGCCAATAACTCTGTGGCATGGCACAAAAATGGAAATACCGTTTGCCCCTACAGCATTAGCTACAGCTCTCACAGAGTTTGCACATCCCATTACTGTCGCTAATTCTCCATACGACATCGTTCTCCCATAGGGAATTTGCATAATGGCATCCCACACTGTTTTTTGAAAGTCAGTCCCAATCATCAACAAGTCTACATCAAAACCTCTACGAGTGCCCGCAAAATATTCATCTAACTGATTGATGGCAACATTAAGCACATCACTGTTGCCCTCATTAAACTGCAGCCTTGTAAAACGCTTTATTCGCTCCTCTACAGCTCGTTTATGCTTTGCATTATCCCAATCACACAGGCATACGCTGTCACCCACAGCCCCCAGGATTAGTGTGCCACATGGCGATTTGTATTCCCTTACCGTAATCATTAGTGCATATCTTTTAATCGAGGTGGAGCAATTGTCGGATTGCTACGCTTTCCTCCATTCGCATTGACGAATATGTTGTATAGAATGCCCCCTACATCAATACCTATATCATTACCGCCAAGCCTGAAATAGGGGACTACCATAGGCTGAGTATGCCAGCTGTTGTCCATAATGGAGTGATACGTCTGAGCTCCGGCCTTTACTCCAAATTTACTGCTTATTCAGTAGTCTAAATAGCCACCGAAATTTGTCGTCCCTACATATCCCGACATTGCAGGAGTAAATACCCCGGATGCTGTGCTGTAGCCTCCAAATCCGGTGATACTCAGATTGTCGCTAATGCGAAATGATATGCTTCCTCCATAGCCCCATGTTGTTATCAGACCATTGAAATAACCATATTTTACAGCCTCTCCGTAGGCTGTGGCTGTAATACTTCCAAATCGCTGATACACGTTGAATGCCCCGTTATCTATGTTCATAAGCCCGGGCAGAGACTCGTGTCCTCCTTCACCATACACGCCGCCTCCATTCCATGAGGCAACTTGCGAAATTCCCGGAATACTGCGAAAACCATCGATGTGTATAGTTGAATAATCCATCCCCAATTTATTTTCTTTTACTCTTGGGGTAAATCTGTATGCCGCATTGTTATGTTGTGGAATAGTACTTATTCTATCCTGTAATACAATATCAGACACCGTATCTTTCATGGCGATAGAATCGCTCACCTCTACCTGTGCAGACAGTGCGCAACCAAAACTGATAAACAATATCAGATTTATACAGACCTTCATTGCTTCCGCTTTATGCCTTTTGTACATTCTTGATACATTCATAATTCATTATGCAAATATACAAATTTTCCGCCATTCTCACGCAATTATGCCAAAGTTCTAAATATCTTTTTTCTACATCAAACCACAACTAAAACAACAAAGACAATTTCTACATCTTATCACAATAAGGCTATATGCCGAAGGTGTAAAA
>CALYOL010000075.1 GCA_945231345.1 uncultured Porphyromonadaceae bacterium | reverse complement strand
GTGTCGTCGATATATGCAGTTGCTTCAAATCTGTTGTTAGAGCCACCCTGAAGCATTTTCATGTCGAAAGTGCGAGATTCACCTGGATTGATGTCGTCAATGGTAACCACATCGTATCCCCAAGCGGACTTTACTTCTACCTTTGTTATTTTTTCGAGTGGATTACCGCTTTTGGTGAGGGTAGGAGCAGTGTAAGTGACGGTAGCGCGGAGTTCACCTTTAGGAGCGAGGACGTAAGATAGTGTACCTGCAGCCGGAGGGTCGAGTTCCGCAAGGCTTTTTTCAGCGACAGCCACATTTTTCAGTCTGATGTTGCCTGATTTTGCTTGTTCGGAGAGTCCGTGAAAGCCAATATAGTAATAACCGTCAGCATCAACGGAAATCACAGCTTCTTTGTCAACGTAAGTGCTTGTGCTGAACGAATAAGTCTCGAGCACAGTAGTAGTCATGGCGGAAATTTCTGCTGCATCACCCATTTTCACTTCGAGCAATTCTTCAGCACTTGATGATAGAGCACCGGAAGTGCTGAAAGTGAGAAGGTAAGTCTTGCCGGCAAGAAGATGTATAGGAGGAGAAATGAGCCAATCGTCCATTGTGAGTATATCTTCCACATTAGGCTTCATGCATACGATAGCGGTAGAAAGTGAAGCTTTCCAAGTACGTCCGTCGGCGTTCGCGTCCACGATTTTGTAAAGTGCGGTTGTGGCGTCGTTTTTGCCCATAGAATGGCTGAAAGGCACTTCCAATGCACCTTCCGGTGCAGATTTAATGTCTGCGTTTTGAACCGCTGTGATTGATTGACTGTGTCTTGGCGCAACAAATTCGCTTATTTGTCGCATTGATTTAGTTGAGCTGCTACGTTGATAGACGGCAGCGTTGAGTGCCGGAAATGTGATGACGGCAATCAACATGAAAAACAGAGCTCTTTTCATTTGTTAAAATAAATATTTGGTTAGTTTTGGGCGCAAAGTTACGAAATATTTGCATAAACCCAAAATATTTGTGAATATAAAAGATAAATACGTAATATTTTGTATATTTATTTAATATTCATGTTTATTGTGAAACATTCTCTAAATACAAAGACGGAAGCGCCAGCTGGCGCTTCCGTCTTTATATAGCGATAAGATGTTGCGTTAGTAGTAACCTATGAAAATGTAGTCCATAGGGTAAGGGTCGTAAACGTCGATGTTCCAAAGTCGGAGCTTATTCCCTCGAGCTTCGTAGTCGTAGTTCCAGACTTCGCCGTTAGAGAAACGAAGCTGCACCATGTCGTATCCGGTCTCTACGTTATAGTTTTCATACCATCGGAATGGAGCTTCATAACTTGGGTAGTCGTCGTATCCCCAGCCGTTATATTCGTAATACCATCCGGTTCCGTTAGCCAAAAATTCGAATTCATGGTAAACGTCAGCCTGTGAGTTTATAGCCCAGACTCCGATGAGAGGTGAATAGTATTCGTCATCGTCGCAAGAACTTAAAACAGGCAGGAGGGCAACAAGGAGAACTAATGGGAATAATAGGTTTTTAATCTTTCTCATACAATACACATTAATTTGGGGTAGGTAATCTTAGTAGAGATGGTCGTCTTCATTTACCTCTTCAGGTGTGATAGGTGTGGAGTCAAACTTGCGCCAGACGTAAGCGATGTATGCAATTACGAACGGTACGGCGAGAGACACCCAAGACATGACTGTCAAGGTGTATTCAGACGAAGAACTGTTTGCTATAGTCAGTGAGCTTTGCTGGTCAAGCAATGACGGATAATAAGCGGTGCCGTTAAAGCCCAAGATGCAGAAGAGAGAGAAAATGACGAGAACAGTCCCCGCGCCGCTAAACCAAATTCCTCGGCTGTTGTGCTCAGGAGTGAGAATTGTGTAGATGATAGCATATAGCACAGATACTACTCCGATGAGGAAGATGATTGCGAACCACCACATATCCACAAAGTTATAGAAATATTTGTATTTCACAGCCATGATGGTGCCGTCGGCTTGCTGTTCATAGCCGGTTGCGGCGAGGATGAATGACATCATGACGAGGAAAAGCACGACGAAAATACCGCCGTTTATCATCATAGAGCGACGGTTTTTAGACATGATTACCGGGTCTCCGTCAAGGTTGTTCAAAAAGTAGAATGCTGCTTGCATTCGAGCGAGGAAAAGCACAGTGAAGCCTACGAGCAGGTTTCGGAGAGAGAAGATAGCTTCAATTCCGTGGGTGTCGCTCCAAACTGAGATAATAGGGGCTTGTGCGTCAACGATGTTACCTTTTGCAACTGTAAATTCTGCACCGAAAAACATAGTGCCGACAGCAACACCGAGGAGTACGCAACCGACGCTTCCATTTAGGAAAAGAAGCCCGTCGTAGAATCTTCTGCCAAATAGGTTTCCCGGCTTTCTGCGAAATTCATAGCTGAAAGCCTGAATCACGAAGCTAAGGAGTATTAATGACCAAAGCCAGTATGCGCCACCAAAGGATGTGGAGTAAAACAGCGGGAAAGCGGCGAAGAAAGCACCGCCGAAAAGGACGAGAGTGGTGTAAGTTATTTCCCACTTTCTGCCCAGCGAGTTTATCATCATTTGGCGCATAGTGACGCCGTTTGCCCTATACAGAAGAGTCTGTCCGCCCTGCACGAATAGTAAAAAGACTAAAACGGCAGCGAGGATTGAAATTATCAGCCACCAATAAGACTGTAAACATTGTAGTTCCATAACGCACTTATTATTATCGGTTTAGAATTTCTTGTTTAGTTGCTTTTCGGATTTCTCGAATCATAATGCTGACCTCGGCGATGAAGAGACCGCTGAATAGCACTACAAAAATCCAGAATGTGAGTTCAACGGAAGAAGCAGACACTGCAGACACTGCGGCGCGTGTAGGCATCAGGTCTTGAATAACCCAAGGCTGACGTCCAACTTCCGCTACTACCCATCCGGCTTCGCTAACAATCCAAACGACAGGAATGGTGAGCACGCCGAGGATGTGGACGAGCCTGTTTTTCAGCAGTCCCTTGAATTTGTACACAGCGAGGAGCGCGATGATGAAGAAAAGGAGCAGGTAGCCACCACCCATCACCATGATGCGGAAAGCGTAGAACGTAATTGCTACCGGAGGTACAGCCTGTGATGCGTCTTCAAAATATCCGTATCCGAAGTGCTCAAAATTAGCCTTAAGCCTTTCTGCGGCGAGCGTTTTTGCGTTTTCATCTCCGGCTTTTGCAGCGGTATTATAGTCGCGAAGGGCTTGGTGAGCCTCCCTTCCGAGTGCTATGCGCTCGTCGTATGAAATTCCGTGGATAGTGTCGCCGTTTTCAGTCAGTTCAATGCCATCGATAATATCATTAATTCCGGGGACAAACGACTTCATGTCGTGATTAGCGAGGATGGATAGTCCATAAGGAATGTCGATAGAGAAGAGCATCGGGTCTTCGTCGTTGTCTAAGGTCTTACTTGGATTTAGGATGCCGAAGCCTACGAGACTCTGTCCACCTGCATCACCACGGTAAAGACCTTCCATAGCAGCGAGTTTCATAGGCTGAGTCTTTGAGACTTCGACAGCAGAGCCATCTCCGGTCCACATTGTGAGCAAGATGCCAATCATGCCAATCCATCCGCCGATTTTAATAGAGCGGCGCGCCACTTCCTCGTTAGATTTGCGGAAAAGCAACCAGCAACTAACGCCAACAACAAACACGCCTCCGAGTACCCATCCGCTGAGGACGGTGTGGAAAAACTTATTCATAGCAGTGGAAGAGAACGCGACTTCGCTGAAATTAGCCATCACGTTTCGAGCCTGTTCCGGGTCAAACTCCATTCCGCCCGGTCGCTGCATCCATGCGTTAGCGATAAGAATCCAAAGAGCAGATATACAAACGCCAATTGATGTGAGCCAAGTGGCTGAAAGGTGAAATCCCGGGCTTACTTTTTTCCAGCCGAACATCATGACAGCGAAGAAAGTGGACTCGAGGAAGAAAGCGAATATACCCTCAATGGCGAGCGGTGCGCCGAAAATGTCACCAACAAACCAGCTGTAGTTAGACCAGTTTGTGCCAAATTCAAACTCGAGGATAATACCGGTTGCCACTCCGCAGGCAAAATTTATGGCAAACAGAGTCATCCAGAATTGGGTGATTTTTTTCATATTTTCCTCACGAGTGCGGTAGTAGATAGTTTCCATAACGCCCACGATGAGTGATAGCCCGATAGTGAGAGGCACGAAAATCCAGTGAAACATCGCAGTGAGAGCAAATTGCGCGCGCGACCAGTCAATCACACTAATTAAGTCGTCCATGATGTGTTACTTTTTTGTCTTATGTTCTGTAAATCAATTTATTTCGTTTAATATCTGCGGCTTTCGTCGCTTATTTCCTGCCTAACCTTAGCAGCCTTTTCAGTGTCGGTGTCGCAAGAAGCGCCGAGGAAGTCAGGAAAGAAGAATAATTTCAGCACTGCAAAAATAATAATTAATTTTATAATAATCAACAGCCAGAGCTTTTTTCCGACGGTCATAGACCTAAAACCGTCGATATACATTTCAGCCGCTCTTGAAAAAAACTTTCTCATGCCACAAAATTACGCAAAAAAATCGGATTATAAGCTATTTGTCTGTTGCTTTTTTGAGGTGAAATAAAAATAGATGAAAAAAATTGCGTAACTTTGTGGAAAAATTTCGCAGAATTATGAAAATCGCAGTAGCAACCGGTACAAGGGCAGACTGGGGATTGTTGTCGCCAATTGCGCAACTTCTTGATAAGCAAGAAGATGTGCAAGTGCGAATCATTGCCACAAATATGCACCTTGAGGCAAAATACGGTAATACTATTGACGAGATAGTAGCAGACGGATTTGTGCCAGCTGCGTGCGTTAAGATGACGCCTGACACAAATACAGAGGCAGACACGGCGCGCAGCATGGCGGAGTGCATGCGGGGAATGGTAGATGCGCTTGACGACATAAAGCCTGACATGCTCATAATACTTGGCGACAGGTATGAAATGCTTGCTACCGCCTCTGCGGCGGCTATTTTGCGAATACCCATTGTGCATATTGCGGGCGGTGAAATCTCAGAGGGTGCGATAGATGATAATATCCGCCATGCAATAACGAAACTTTCAGCTCTGCACCTTACCGCTACGGAAGAGTATCGGCAACGAGTCATCGCCATGGGAGAGCAACCGGAAATGGTGATAAATACCGGTGCGATAGGAGTTTATAATATACTCCAGTTGCCACTCATGAGTCGTGAGGCACTTCAAGAAAGCATAGGATGCAAAGTTGATAAAAACACTCTGCTCGTGACGATGCATCCGGTGACAAACAGCACTGTCCCAGCATCTTACATAATGGGAGAACTTTTCAAGGCACTTGATATGCACGAGGGAAATATAATAATCACATATCCCAACAATGATGCCCATGGCGCTGAAATCATCACAATGATAGACAGTTATGCTGCAAAAAATGAGGGCAAGGTGATAGTAATTCCCTCTCTCGGCAGACTTCGCTATCTATCGGCACTGAAATATGTTGGAGCGGTGGTGGGAAACTCGTCGAGCGGAATAGTGGAAGTGCCGTCGATGCATATTCCTACGGTAAATATTGGCATACGGCAGCGAGGTCGTTTGGCTTCGGACTCCGTGATAAACTGCAGAGAAATAGCACCTGAAATCCATGCTGCAATACTCAAGGCACTTTCACCGGAGGGACAACGGCGGGCGATAGAGGCGGAAAATCCATATTATCAGCCTGATACTCTGAATAAAATTGTGAGTGCAATTATCTCCCAAAATCCTAAATTCCTGAAAGTTAAGAAATTTTTTGACATACCACACCCAATTATACCATGAGCAAGAAACCGCTATACATAATTCCCGCCCGTGGTGGCAGTAAGGGTATCCCTCGCAAAAATATCAAGGACTTTGCGGGTAAGCCCTTGATATGCTATTCAATAGAAGCGGCAAGGGCTCTATCAGACGATGAGCATATCATTGTATCCACTGACGATGAGGAGATTGCAGACGTGGCGCGTTCAACCGGTCTGAAGGTTGAGTATATGCGTCCGTCACATCTTGCCACAGATACAGCCGGGAGCAGGGAGGTGATGATAGATGCGATGGACTGGGCGGAGAGAAAAGGTGTTGATTACGACATGATAGTGCTTCTGCAGCCAACATCGCCATTGCGTAATGCAGATGATATACGAGGCTGTATAGAACTTTACAGCGACGAAATAGACATGGTGGTTTCGGTGGTGGAGGCACAGTCAAATCCATATTACAACTGTTTTGAGACCAGTCCGGAAACGGGCTACCTGCATATATCCAAAGGCGACGGGCTTTACACACGTCGTCAAGACGTGCCAAAGGCGTGGGAGTATAATGGAGCAGTATATGTGATAAATCCTAAGTCGCTGAGAGATATGCCAATGGGCAAGTTTCCGCGCCGTATACCATATGAGATGCCACGTAGTAGGTCGGTGGACCTTGATACGCCGACGGATTGGATTATTGCAGAAATGATTTATAAGCAAAATATCTGATATTGAGTAATAAAGTGTTTTATGACAGAAGACATTCACATAATAGAGTCTGATGCGGATATCCTCGCTGCGCTGTCACGTCTGAACAAGCTTTCAGGCGGGGTTATGACGCTACTTGTAGTGGACAGAGATGGACATCTTCAAGGGACGCTCACGGATGGCGATATACGTCGTGCAATCTTAAAGGGCGCATGCACGTCAGACTCCGTAAAGGTGGCTATGAACCGGAATTTCAATGCCCTACAAGGTGACGAAATAGACGTGTCGCAGGTGCGCGAATATCGACGCAGAGGGATAACCCTGCTTCCCCATCTGAACGTAGACGGCACAATCCGCGAAATCTATGACCTAAAGAATACACGCTCGATTTTGCCCCTTGACGCGATTTTGATGGCGGGAGGAAAAGGTGAACGTCTCAGGCCAATGACACTTACAACGCCAAAGCCGCTGCTTGAAATCAGCGGTAAGGCGATAATAGACTATAACGTGGAGGCACTCGCAGCCGTTGGGATAAAAAATATCACAGTGGCAACGCGTTACCTCGCCGAAAAAATATACTCGCACTTTGAGCGACCGGTAGCAGGCATAAAAGTGAAGTGCATAACAGAGGAGCACCCAATGGGAACCATTGGCGCGGCTTCGCTGATAGAACACAAAAAGGGAGGAAATACACTGGTAATGAATTCAGACCTTCTCACTTCTATTTCCTTTGAAGACATGTATATCAAGCACGTCAATGAGCAGGCAGACATCACAGTCGCTGCCATTCCTTATACCGTATCGGTGCCGTTTGCCATCCTCACTACAGACGGTGCAAATATTACGGGACTTGAGGAAAAGCCAACTTATTCCTATTATGCCAACGCCGGAATATATATCATATCAAACCATCTTCTGAGCCAGTTGCCAAAGGGCCGTGTCACAGATGCTACTACGCTAATAGAAGAGGCAATTCGCGATAACTACAAGGTGGTTTTTTATCCAATAAACGGAACGTGGATAGACATCGGCACTCCGGCAGACTTCTCCCATGCTCAGGAGCTGATGCGCCACATTAACAATCTTAACCTTTAGAAATTTATGGCAGATTCAAATTTTATAGACTACGTGAAAATACTTTGCCGTTCAGGTAAGGGCGGCGCAGGGTCAAGGCACTTTTATCGTGCAAAATATATTCCTAAGGGAGGACCAGACGGCGGCGACGGCGGTCGTGGCGGTCATATTATACTCAAGGGAAACAAGAATATGTGGACACTGCTGCCACTAAAGTTCCGCCGACACATTTTTGCTGAAAATGGCGAGAGCGGAAGCCGTAACCGCAGTTTCGGTAAAGACGGAGCAGATGTGGTGATAGAAGTGCCATGCGGAACGGTAGTGTTTGACTCAGAAACAGGTGAATTCCTATGCGAAGTGACTGAGCATGATGAGGAAATAAAATTGCTGCGCGGTGGTCGCGGCGGCCTTGGTAACTGGCACTTCAAATCTGCGACAAACCGCACTCCGAGATATGCACAGCC
>CALYOL010000074.1 GCA_945231345.1 uncultured Porphyromonadaceae bacterium | reverse complement strand
GCCAAAATTAAACCTTGAAAAGGTGAATTTAGTTAAAATATGTGAATTGCTACAGGTGGTATTTGCCGTTGTATATGGCGATGCTGCTGTAATAATATTTTGCAAAATGGCGAAAAAGTGCTATCTTTGCGAAAATTTTTATATTACAAAAACAATAAAATAACCGAAAAGCTTATGCGTAAAATTTTTACTTTAGCACTAATGGCTGCGGCAATGTTTACAGCCTATGCAGCAGAGCCGTTTTACACAGCGACATTCAATTCCCAGGAGGAGTTTGACAAGTGGAAGGTGGTAGATGCAAATGAGGATGAGAAAACGTGGACTTTTGATGCCAGCGGAGAAGCGGGCAAGCAGTTGTTCTACTCTTATCACGGCACAAATCAGGCAAATGACTGGCTAATTTCTCCTGCTATCACTCCAACAGAAAGCGGACGCGTAATGATACGTTTCCACTATCGTGGTAGTTCTTATGGTGAGGCTCTCCAAATCTATGTTGGTGACTCTCAGACAGCAGATGCAATGACATTGTTGCTTGGCGACTATGAAGACCTCAAAGACAGTGACTATGGCAGCTTTGTAGTGATTGATGCTGAGGCAGGTGTACCATTCCATATTGGTTTCCATGCAAATTCACAGCCAGACAAGTGGCGCCTATATCTTCAGGACGTAACTTGCGAAATGGCGGGGCGTATTGTAGACCTCAAGGCAGCCGAGCTCCTCTCGCCTGCTACCGACGAAAACCTGACAGCGTCAGAAACAGCGATAATGAAAATACAAAACATTGGCTATGATGACCTCAATTCATTCACTGTTTCACTCATCGTGGATGGTGAAAAAGTACTTGAGGAGCCTGTAACAAGCTGTATGACAGTTGGCGGAGAAATCAATTATACATTCAAAGGTAAGGTTGACCTTTCAATACCTCGTCATCTTTATGAAATCAAGGCAGCTGTTACTTGCCCGGACGATGTAGAAGTGAGAAACGACACCGTAGTGGCATATGTACGCCATATAGCACCGGCAACAGTCCCTTATTCCACAAGTTTTGAGCCAACGGAATATAACGATGGACATAGAACATTTAACCTCAATGAAGATTCAGGTAACTGGGGAGTGGAAGTAGGAAGCATGTGGTTTAACATGGCTCGCACAGGTCTTGGATTTATCGGGTATAACTATGATAAAACCAATTCTGCGGATGACTGGTTTATCATGGAGCCTATCAACGTAGAGGAAGGATATTATGCGTTCCGTTTCTGGTATTCAGGCGATGACAATCATCCTGAAAAACTTGCTCTTTACTGGGGCAATGAGCAGACACCAGAAGCAATGACTAATAAGGTGGTAGAATATGCACCATTCCAGCGTGGCGCATATGATGAGTCAATCAACATTCTGTATTTCGACAAGCCACAGACCGTATTCTTCGGTTTCTATGCTTTCTCAGACAAGGATGAAAACTGGATTACGATTGATGACGTGACAATGGAAAAAATTGAGGCAACAGATGTAGACTTCAAAGTATTGTCATTCACCAATCCAGCAGATTATGTCCCAACACTATCTTCAAAAGACGTGAGTGTGGTTATTAAGAACTATGGTATTACTGAAAAGCCGGTAGAGGTGCTCCTCAGCATTGATGGTGAAGAGGTGGCTCAGTCTCACGTTACTTTTGCAGCACAGGAGGAAAAGGAAGTGAAATTTGAAAATGCAGTTGCGAGCCTTGCAAAAGGTACTCACAAAATTAAAGTGGTAGTAGTATGCGACGGCGACATTGATGAAACTAATAACAGCATTGAAAAAGAAATCCGCGTGCTTGGCGACCCTGATATATTTTACGGCTTTGAAGATGGCGCAATCCCTGTTGACTTCCAGTTTGCAGACAGCAACGATGCGACACTTGCACCAGGCGCAATAGAGGAGTTTGGCGAAAAAGGCTGGGGCATCGCTAACATTGCGCAACATCAGTATCTTGGCACACGAGTTCTCATGGGTTCTACCTACATGAACGATGGAGCTACTCCATCACGCTACTGCATCCTGCCACGCCTCAAAGTGGAATCTGAAGACGCATGCTTCTTGTGGAGCGCAGGAGCTACAAGCCCATACTTCACAGAATCATATCAGATAAAGGGTTCAGACAGCTCAGACCCATTCTACTATGGCTGGTATGACCGTCTGGCTACAATCAATAGCGAATTTGAGGCAGTATTTAACCGTGGAGTATCTTTGAGCCGCTATAATGGCAAGGAAATATATCTTGCAATCGAGCTTATCTCTCCAGATGGCGATGCTGCAATGTTTGATAACCTGAGTATCTATGGCTGTAGCATCTCTGAAAATGGAGTAAAGACTATCGCAGCAGACAGCATGGACAATGTGGCGATAACCGGTGATTATATCAGTCTCATCAACGGCGAAAAAGCTCAAATCCGTGTTTACGACATGAGTGGGCGTAACGTGATGAGCGTAGTAGGCAGCAATGCAAGCCTTTCATCTCTCGCTCGTGGTGTTTATGTAGTGAAAGTAGTCACTGCAAATGGCATCATCACAAAGAAAGTGGCAAAATAAATTGTTTGTTTCCATAATTTAAGAGAAAAGGCGTAGCCCGTGTAGGGTTGCGCCTTTTTGCGTAATAGCGGAAGCTGTATAACAAAAGGATAATTTTTTTGCAATATTTTTGAAACAAATTATGCCGTAATTTGTAGTGAAATTAGACGTAATAAAGTTTTTGTTATGACAGTAGTGTTATTAGGGATTGTGATATTCCTGTTTATGCTCGCTTCGTTTGACCTGATGGTAGGGGTGAGCAACGATGCCGTAAACTTTCTCAATTCAGCGGTAGGAAGTAAGGCAGCAAAATTCAAGCATGTGATAATGGTGGCAGCAATCGGAGTGTTTATAGGTGCTGTGATGAGCAATGGTATGATGGACGTGGTAAGGCATGGCATTTTCCGTCCTGAAAACTTCTCGGTGTATGATTTGCTTGCCATTTTTATGGCGGTTATGGTAGTGGATATTGTCCTCCTTGACGTGTTTAATTCGTTAGGACTGCCGACATCAACGACAGTCTCAATGGTATTTGAGCTTCTTGGTGCGGCATTTGCCGTTTCGCTGGTGAAAATTCTATCCGGAGTGTCAACCCACGATATGGGAGACTTGCTGAACACAGAGAAGGCACTTTCCGTAATAATTGGTATTTTCCTCTCCGTGGCAGTAGCATTCTTTTTCGGCACGCTGGTGCAGTTTATTACCCGAATAGTTTTTACATTCAACTATAAGAGCAACCTGAAGTGGAAAATCGGCATATTCGGCGGACTTTGCACTACGGCAATCATATATTTTATGCTACTGAAGGGGACAAAGGATTTGTCTTTCATGACGTCAGACGTAAAAGCGTGGATAGCGGAGCATACGGGGATTATTATCCTTGGGTGTCTTGCATTTTTTACCGTGGTGATGCAGGTTCTCCACTGGATAGGTGTAAATGTGCTGAAAGTGGTTGTGCTGATAGGAACGTTTGCTCTGGCAATGGCATTTGCGGGGAACGACCTTGTAAACTTCATAGGGGTGCCGCTTACAGGGTTGGCTTCGTATCAGGAGTTTGCTGCATCGGGTGCAGCTGACCCTAATATGGTGACAATGGGAGTGCTGAATAATCCGGCCAATACTCCTATTTGGTTTCTGTTGGGTGCGGGCACTATCATGGTGTTTTCACTCGCAACATCCAAAAAGGCTCAGGCTGTGGTAAACACAAATGTAAACCTATCGCGTCAGAGCGATGGAGACGAGATATTCGGTTCGTCGCGCCTTGCTCGCAGGCTTGTGCGGTGGGCTTTGTCAATAATCTATTGGGTGCGCGACCATACACCACTGTGTGTCAGGGCTTGGGTTAACCGTAGGATGGATAGCAGAGAGATAATCTTGGAGGATGGCGCGGCATACGACCTTGTACGCGGTTCTATCAACCTGGTGATATCGGGACTGTTAATTGCGCTTGGCACGTCGCTAAAATTACCTTTATCAACAACATACGTTACATTTATGGTGGCGATGGGGGCTTCGCTGGCAGACCGTGCGTGGAGCCGAGACAGTGCGGTATTCCGCATTACGGGCGTGATTTCTGTAATAGGTGGATGGTTTATAACAGCCGGCGCAGCGTTTATCGGGGCAGCACTCGTGGTGAGCCTAATGCACTGGGGCGGATATGTCGTAATGGCAGTAACAGGGATTGCGGCAGGTAGTTATCTGATATATAACAATCTAAAATATACAGGTAAAAAAGAGGAGGCAGACGATGTGCTTTTCACCACAATCTTATCTTCGGAGGATGGTTCCCGGGTGTGGACGTTGCTTAAATCATACCTTACGGAACACTATAAAACTACGATAGGATATATTCAGACAAAGTATCTATCTATTACAGAGGGATTTATCAAGGATAAAACGTCGCTGCTGGAAGAAGCGGAGCGGTCGCTCTCCAAAGAGAAAGATTTGCTAAAAAGTCATCGGCGCAAGGAGACGCTCTGCATGGGAAAACTGGACAAGGCAACAGCACTGGAGAAAAATGCGTGGTTTTATCTTGCGAATAACTCGTGCATGGCTATGGTCTATAATCTGCGACGCATCAATGAGACATGTAAGGAGCATATTGAGAATAATTTCCGCCCTCTGCCATCAAACTTCACGAATGAGTATTACGACATACAATCAGCGGTGTCAGAGCTGTTTACGTCTGCGCTGAAGTGCATTGAAAATGAGAATGAAGCGGAGATGCGTGCGTTGCGTCGCCGGTGTGATACTGTAAAAGATAATATTTCTGCTGCAAATCACCGCCTTTATGACACTATAAGGAATGACCGCTCCGGCAATATGACTGTTCTTTACGTCTATCTAAACTCTTTGCAGGAAACGCAGGAAATGGTGTCAAACCTGAGAAAGTTTTTGCGTGCGCTGATAAAACTTATGTGTGCAGCGACAGTGGCGTGAATGAAGTAATTAGTTTGCGAAATACAAAAAGAGACTGCCTAAGTGTTTTAGACAGTCTCTTTTTATGTTAGCTAAAGTGTGATTACAATAGCGCAGCGTCGATTTTACTGCAGAATTCTTCTTCTTCCATAAATCCTATGCTCCATTCCTGTGTGCCGTCTGGCTTAATGAAAAGGACGGCGGGGATGGACTGGATGTTGAGCTGGCGAGCAAGGTCTTCGTGCACGTCAACGTCGACAGAGATGAATTTGACTTTGCCGTCGTATGTGCTTGAGGCTTTGTCAAAAATCGGGGCGAACTGCTTGCAAGGACCGCACCAAGTGGCGTTGAAGTCGATGATGGTGAGGACTTCGGGAGCCTTGTTTACGTCGAAAGTAGCTCCTTGCGGAAGGACATAAACATTGCTTGTGTGCAGGATGTTCTCGGTGCCGTTGTCGGTATCAGCCGGTTTGTCAGCATGCTTGCAGCCTGTGAAAGAAACGAGGGCTGCAGTGGCAATCGTGGCGAAGAAGAGCCTGAGCGTTTTCATGACGATTAAAGAGCTGACGCGAGAGCGGCGTTAGTTTTGTGAACAGCTTCAGCGCTCTTGTGGAAGAGGGCTTTTTCTTCTTCGTTGAGGTTAAATTCAACGATTTTCTCAATACCGTTCTTGCCAAGGATACAAGGAACACCGATGCAGAGGTCGCTTTCTCCGTATTCGCCCTCGAGAAGAGCAGAGCAAGAGATGAGTTTCTTCTGGTCGCCAAGAACAGCGCCAACAACTTGTGCAGCAGCAGCGCCCGGAGCATACCATGCAGAAGTGCCGAGAAGCTTAGTGAGAGTAGCACCGCCAACCATAGTGTCAGCAGCAACAGCGGCGAGTTTTTCTTCGCTGATGAATTCAGAAGCAGGAAGACCGCGGTATGCAGCGAAACGAGTGAGAGGAATCATAGTAGTATCGCCGTGTCCGCCGATAACGATTCCTTCAACTTCCTTAGCGTTGCATCCGATAGCCTGGCTGAGGAAATATTTGAAACGAGCGCTGTCGAGAGCACCACCCATACCGATGATTTTGTTTTTTGGGAGACCGGAAGTCTTGTGGATGAGGTAAGTCATTGTATCCATAGGGTTAGATACGCAGATGATGACAGCGTTAGGAGAGTGTTTGAGTACGTTTTCAGTAACAGATTTCACGATACCTGCGTTTACTCCGATGAGTTCTTCACGAGTCATGCCCGGCTTGCGAGGAATACCGGAAGTGATGACAACGACGTCGCTGCCTTCAGTCTTAGAGTAATCGTTGGTAACGCCGTAAAGACGAGTTTCAAGACCGAGGATGTTAGCGGTCTGCATAATATCCATAGCCTTACCTTCAGATACGCCTTCTTTGATATCAAGGAGGACAACTTCGTCAGCAACCTGAGTGGTTACCAATACGTTAGCACAAGTAGCGCCTACGTTTCCTGCGCCTACAACTGTAACTTTTGACATAGTGTTTAACTTTTTTTGATTTTATAGGTTAATTAATGATTATTATCGCATTTGTTCCGGTCTCTGCCGGATTACGATGCAAATTTAGCCATAAATTTCCAATTAGCACAATGTTTTATGGAAAAATTTCTTTAATTCATGAAAATTTAGTTGTTTTTTGGGAGATTAGCGCAATTTTTGCTGTAAAGGTGTGTTTTAAAAAAGGTCGTCGATGGTGACCTGTTGCTGAATAAAGTTGCTGTAAGTGTTTTGTTTGATGCCAAATGTGGTAATCATAGTAGGAACGAGTGTCTTTTTTGTCGCAGTAGCTTCTCGGAAAGCGTCTACTTTGTTTCTAAGGTTTAGTGCATATTCCTTGTCGATAGTGAAAATGCTGCTGTAGAATTTTGCCTCACAAATATTTATGGCTCTGTCTCGTCGGTCGATAACAAGGTCTATTTGAGCACCACGCGAGCCATCTTTTGTTTGTTGAGCATACCAACTTGAAAGCTCAGAGAGTGTAAATCCTATTCCCAATGCTCTTTTTACTTGTTCGATATGCGTTTTTATTAGTTGCTCAAAACTATAGCCGGCCCAATTATTTTTCTTAGGAGTATCCAGTATGTGTGCCCAGAAGTGGTCGTCGTTTCCGTAATTGTCTTTTATAAATCTGAAGTAGAATAGGGTGTAAAAGTCAGCAAGCTGATAAGTTTTTGACTTTGTTTTCCTGCCGTAATAGTTGTAAGCGCGTATAAATCCACACTTTTCGAGGTCACTCAATGCGCGAGAAATTTTTCCGTTGTCAGACAGTTTTGCTGCAGAAATTATTTCTTCGCGAGTCAGTCCTATCTGCTTGCCTGCAAGAGTTTGCACGATTTTTATATACATGTCAGAACTTGAAAATAGAGTTTCAAATAGGTTTTCAAATTCATCCCAAAGCTTGCCGTTTTTCTTGAAAAAACATTCATCAATGTTAGCGGATAAAGTAATTCTTGGGTCGAGTTGCTTAAGGTAATATGGTATACCACCCATTATCATGTAAATCTGCGCAATGTCGTATCGTTCTAGCTCAAATCCCTGTTTGATAAGGTATTCTTCGGTTTCATTGAGTGTGAAAGGCTTGAGAAATATTTTGCTTCCTGCTCTATTGTAAAGTCCGCCTTTGTGTTTAAAGAATTTGTTTATTATCCAGTTTGTAGCACTTCCGCACACAATCATCATTATGTCTCCACGTGCGCTTGCCCAGCCATTCCAAAACCATTCGAGAGCAGCGAGAAAGTTGCTACCCTTAGTGTCAAACCAAGGGAGCTCATCAAAAAACAATACTTTTTTTTCTGTGTCATTACTTTTAATCAGGCTTTGTTTAAGTGCATCGAATGCTTCGAGCCATGTATTGAATTTTATATTGTCCGTCATTCTGAAATAATCTTTTAATGCTAAGCTGAAAGTATCGAGCTGCATTTTCATTTTCTGGTGATAAAGCCCCGTGACTTTAAACGTGAATCCAGTATCTGCAAAAGCACGATTTATGAGAAATGTCTTTCCCACGCGGCGACGTCCATATACAACCACCATTTCAGACTCGTCTGAATTTTGTAGTCTGACCAGTTCTTTTAGCTCTTGTTTTCTTCCTACAATCTGTGCCATAATAGTATTTATTTTGGTCACAAAGTTAATGTTTTTTTGTCAATAAAACAAACGATGTGGGTCGGAAAGTGGGGTAAAAAGGT
>CALYOL010000073.1 GCA_945231345.1 uncultured Porphyromonadaceae bacterium | reverse complement strand
CGTCGTTCATGATGACGTAAAATTGCATTATGTGGGTGTCTTCCACCGCGGTGTTGTGTCCGAATGTGAAGAATGTGCCGATAATGCTGCTGTCGCCGCTCTTTGCGGATGCGAAAGGTATGGTGACAGGCTCGTCGCTGAGCACTTCTTCATACATCTGAAGTTCACCCGCCATGCCCCAGATTACACCGCAGCACTGCTGCATATACTTCAGGTTTTTCACGTTCTTGACCTCGTAAGTGTAGATGCAGGTCAGCTCGTGTGGGTAAAGCACGATGGTGTATTCGGTGGATACGGGAGTTTCGTCGGCTGTAGCGCGTTCAGACTCCGGAATGCTGATGTATTTTACACCGTTTTCGTCAAGCTCGATTTCTGCCACGCAGCCCCACATCATGTCAGGCGCAAGAACGCAACGCTCGGTGCGCTTGTTTTCTTCCTGTGTCTCGGCATCGCCGTCTGCAGGCTCCTCGTCAGACTTACTTACGAGGCCATAGCCGCCGTTTCCAACAATCGGCTCGATTGGGCTGGACTCGCGTGTGAAGAAACCATGCTTGAAGAAGTCGTTGGTGCTATAAAACTGAATACACTCAGTGTCGTTGTTGTATGTCATTACACGGTATTTGCCGTTTGTCAGCTCTACGGTGCCGCCTTCCATGCCGGCGTAATCCACACGGATAGGATTTCCGCCATCAAGTGGATAAAAGAACACCACCATGCCCTGTGCGTATGCGTCAGGTGCGTCTTTCCAGTCAAACACCACGCGGAGGTTTCCGCTGTGTGGGTGGTGGTAGCAGAGGTCTTTGTGGTGACAAGACGTGAGTGTCGCAATCAGCGAGAGTAGCAGTATGTATAGAGATTTTTTTACCATTGTTTGCCTCCTTTCTGTCTGTTGATGTTTCCGCAGCCGATAAGGTAAACGAGTGAAACTTCAACTTTTGTAGGTCCGAAGTAGTTGCGGTTTTTTGTAGCCTGCCAAACGTAGCAGTTGTCCATTGGGAGATATTCCTGATATTCGCCTCCAAAGTAGCCGAAGCCAATTCCGAAGTCAATGTTCAGTCGGCGCTTTATTGGCAGTGAATATCCGTACTCCAAGCCTACGCCCCAGCTGCATTTGTCCCAGAGGTCGCCACGCGGCTTACCTCCCATTACACCTTTGCCTCCCAGCTCGAAGTCGTAGGTGTAGCACTGTGCGTAAACACCGAGGTGATGACCTGTGAGGGGCTTTTCAGCGGCAGCCTTGCCAAAGTATTTTCGTAGCTGTATGTCGCCGCCGTATATGCGCCAGTAGTCGTGATGGCGGTCTGTCTTCCACCATGCATACATGCCGCCTGCCATTGCGCTCCATCCTTTGCCAAGGTAGAACTCAACGCCCACGTTAGGCACGAGCAGCGCATCGTAGAGCATATTTGTGCGCACGTCCATGTAGAACGGCTTGCAGAAACACTTCATAGTAGGCTCAAGCTCCGGCATTGCCACCTGGTCGAGGCTCACGAGCTCCGGCTCTGCGTGGAATATCAGTGGTACACGAATTTTGGTTACGCCTATCGGGTTATAGACCTTTTCATACCATAGTTTCAGTTGTGATGTACGCAATGGCGGGAACAAGTATGTATACATGTACATGTAAGGCTTTCCGCCGTGCATTTTCTGTAATTGGGTAAACATCTTGTTTTCCTCCTCGCTCCCCTGTGCATTGACTTCGATGATTTGCTCCAGGAGTGGGATTACCTCGTCGCGGTTAGGAACGTTAGGGTCTGCTTTCACAGCAGCGAGAAGTCCTGTCCAGTCTCTGCCGAGGAAACGGAAATTCATCAGCGAGTCAGGCAGTTCACGATACTTTGACATATACTTGAACAGCACGTTGGCACGCTTGTTTGAAAGTCGTTTGTTCAGTGGAATACTACCTTCAGGTGATGCGGCACCCGTCACCTCAACTTTACGAAGCTGTAGGATTGTGTCAGTATTTCTCATTCTGAGAGAGTCGGCGATACGCTTAAGAGCAACGTCGTTGCCGAATTTTGCAGTGTCGAGCACTGAATAACCTTGTCGGAAGTGTATGCGTACAGAGTCCACAATGACTTCTTGCGAGCTCATTGCGAAACAACAACATGCGAACACGGCTAAAATAGCTATTTTTAATCTTTGAAAGGTCATGTTATATTCAATTATTCTGTTCTATGGTAGTGTTTTACAGTAAAGTGTGACAAAGGTATAACAATTAGAGTAAAAATCAAAGTGTTTTCCGAGAATTAACAAAATTTAACGCGAATTTGCCGAAGGGCATAGAAGAGAGAGTGCCATCAAAAATTATTTTGAATGGTACTCCACAAGTCCCGGCATTGATGATGGGATGATTTTGCTGATTCTAATACCGAAATCCTTTGCAGCCTCATTTAGAATTTTCGAGAAGTTGCACGCCACGCTTCCCACGACTGCAATTTCTCTCTCCTGATAGTCGTATGACGCAATGTTTCGGGTGAAGAATTTCATGAAAGATTCATATACCAGCGAGTGTACATACGGATGGTCGAGGTGCTTAAGTAAAAATGCTGAATATGAGGATAATAACACGCTCGCAACGGCGTTTACATATATCTCGTCCATCACCTCGTCCGGGTTAATTCCGTATTCCTCGATAAACTCGTCACCAAGCTCTTTCGGGACAAGCTCTTTAAGGCAGTCGCTGATAAATGATTTGCCGATATATGCTCCGCTCCCCTCGTCACCAAGCACATAGCCGAGCGAGCGGATATTTTTCACGATTTTGTCGCCATCGTAGATGCAGGAGTTGCTGCCTGTGCCTATGATGCACGCAAGCCCCGGTCTTCTCACAAAAAGTCCGCGCGCCGCCCCGAGCAAATTGCTCTCCACGGTCACCGGCGTCTTAAACTGTGCAACAAGGCTTGACTCCATAATCTTGCACTTTTCGGCATTAGCGCACCCGGCACCGTAATAATAAACATGGTCCCATCTCTTGCGGAAAAATGCTTCAGGTAGTTCCAGGCGTATGCAGTGGCTAATCTCCCTGCGAGTCTGAAAATAAGGATTAAGACCTCCGGTAATGGCGTGTTCAACAACTTTTCTTCCGTCTATTAGTGTCCATTCTGTGCGTGTAGAACTACTGTCCGCAATTACAATCATACAAATTAGGGTATTTACGTGGTTATTCGGGATTTAAATCGTAATTTTTGTGCAAAATTACATAAAAAATTCTATAATCCAAATAAAAATTAATAATCATGACATAAAAAATCAATAAAAATGGCTAAATTTGCACTGCCAAAACCATAAAAATTCTTTATTGATGCAATTAAATCCATTGACAGCCGTTTCTCCCATAGACGGACGGTATCGCTCTAAGACAGAGTCTCTTAGCGAGTATTTTTCTGAGTATGCGCTGATGCGCTATCGTGTCAAAGTTGAAATTGAGTACTTTATTGCTCTTTCACAAATTCCTCTCCCGCAACTTGCTGATATTAAGGCTGATACACATGAAGATTTGCGAAAAATCTACCGTGAATTCAGCATGAAAGACGCAGAAAGAATAAAGGAGATTGAGTCTGTCACAAACCACGACGTGAAGGCTGTGGAATATTTCATAAAAGAACAGTTTGACAGACTTGACTTGCAGAAATACAAGGAGTTTATTCACTTTGGTCTCACTTCCCAGGATATAAACAACACATCTGTGCCGATGTCAATAGCTGATGCGCTGCAAAACGTGTATCGTTTTCATCTGCTGAACCTTATATGGGACCTTGAATTGCGCTGCGACAAATGGAAGGACGTGCCGATGCTTGCGCGCACGCACGGTCAGCCGGCTTCGCCCACTTTTCTGGGCAAGGAAATCAAAGTGTATGTCTATCGCCTTCGTGAACAGCTAAGGCAACTGAATAATACACCTATTTCCGGCAAGTTTGGCGGCGCTACCGGTAATTTCAATGCTCACCTTGTTGCGTTCCCCCAGATTGATTGGGTCAAATTCGCAAATAACTTCCTGAAAGAACATCTGAATATAGAACGCGAGCAGTGGACGACGCAAATCAGCAATTACGACAATTTGGCTGCACTGTTTGATGTCCTCCGCCGAATAAACACAATAATCCTGGACCTCGACCGCGACATGTGGATGTATATCTCGATGAACTATTTCAAACAGACTATCAAAGAGGGTGAAGTAGGCTCATCTGCGATGCCGCACAAGGTGAATCCAATAGATTTTGAAAACTCTGAGGGAAACTTAGGTATCGCAAATGCAATTTTCTCTCACCTCGCACAAAAATTGCCGGTATCCCGACTTCAGCGCGACCTCACAGATTCTACTGTGCTCAGAAATATCGGAGTACCGTTGGCGCACTCGCTAATCGCCATTAGATCAACGATTAAGGGACTAAACAAGTTACTCTTAAATCAAGAGGCGATAGACGCAGACCTGGACAATATGTGGAGTGTAGTTGCTGAAGCTATGCAGACTATCCTGAGGCGAGAGGGGTATCCAAACCCTTACGAAACTCTGAAAGCTCTCACGCGCACTAATGCCGCAGTCACACGGCAAAGCATCGCTGAGTTTGTTGATACGCTCGACGTGCCGGAAAGTGTGAAAGAGGAACTCAGAAATATCTCTCCCCATAACTATACCGGCGTGAAAGCTTTCTGATTTGTAGGCATTAAACTTTGCTAACAATAAAAACGCCCGAGCAATATCTGCCCGGGCGTTTTTGTAGGTATGAAATTATATTAATTTGCTGAATATCAGTTATTTCTTGATGCCATCTCTGATAAGAAGCGCGTCAATAGTTGGGTCTTGCCCACGGAAACGGCGGTAGAGAACGGCGGGATTTTCCGTGCCACCTTTGCGGAGAATATTGTCAAGGAAAGACTGTGCGGTGGCGTGGTCGAAGATTCCGTTTTGCTTGAAGAGAGAGAAAGCGTCAGCATCGAGCACTTCCGCCCACTTGTAGCTGTAATATCCGGCAGCGTAACCGCCTGAGAATATGTGAGTAAACGTAGTTGAGAACATAGTGCCCTGAACCGGAGGGAATACTGCAACACGCTTGTAAGCATTGCGTTCAAACTCTTCTGCATTGCCTGTAAATGGCTGAGTGAGAGTGTGATAAGCCATGTCGGTGAGTCCAAACATAAGCTGTCGTACACATGAATAAGCAGCGCCATATCGGCTTGAAGCAATGAGCTTGTCAATCATCTCCTGTGGAATAGCCTCCCCTGTCTGATAGTGGCGAGCGAAGCCGTCAAGGAACTCTTTTTCAGTGAGATAGTTCTCGTTAAACTGTGATGGGAGCTCAACGAAATCGCGGTAAACATTAGTGCCTGCGAGAGAGCGGTAGTGACACTTGCTTAGGAGTCCGTGAAGAGCGTGTCCGAACTCGTGTAGGAATGTTTCAACCTCGTATGGGGTGAGTAGAGCCGGTTTGTCACCGGTAGGCTTCGTGAAGTTCATCACGATGGTGATGAGAGGGCGGTGGTCTCCGTCTTTATCCTCATATTGTCCCTGGAACTCAGTCATCCATGCACCGGCGCGCTTAGTGGCGCGGGGGTAGAAATCAGTGTAGATAACGCCAACAAAATTTCCCTCCGCGTCAGTCACGTCAAAAGCCTTAACGTCTGGGTGATAGACGTCGTAATTAGCGTTTGGAGTGAATTTGATGCCGTAAAGCTTGGTGGCGAGTCCGAAAACGCCGTCGATAACGTTGTTAAGCTCGAAATAAGGGCGCATTTCCTCCTCGTCGTAAGCATATTTGGCATTTTTCAGCTTGTTTGAATAGTAACTGTAGTCCCAACCGTTGATAGTAACGTCTCTCCCCTCCAGTTTAGAAGCGTAAGCGGTGAGCTCGTCGAGTTCCGCCTTAGCGGCAGGCATGTAAGCGTCGCAAAGCTGATTTAGAAGGTTCATCACATTTTCAGGCTTTTGCGCCATAGTGCGTTGCAGAGAGTGGCGAGCGTAACAGTCAGAACCGAGGAGATTTGCCATTTCACGTCGAGCGTCCACGATGCGAGTGAGGACAGGGATGTTGTTAAATTCGCCAGCCATGTTACGTCCGGAATAAAGTCGGTACATTTTTTCGCGGAGGTCTTGGCGAGAGGAGAATTTCATGAACTGCATGTAAACAGGCTGGTCCAGAGTAAATAGATATTCACCATCTCTGCCGGCTTCCTTGGCGGCGAGAGCGGCAGCGTCGATGGCACTCTGAGGGAGTCCGTCGAGGTCTTCCGCCTTAAGCCAGATTTTGTAAGTGTTCAGTTCTTTGAGTGCATTCTGTCCGAAAACGTTAGTGAGGCTTGAGAGCTCAGAAGAGAGCTTTCGGAACGTCTCTCTGTCGTCCCCCTGCAAGTTAGCGCCGGAGAGAGCGAAGGAGTCGTAAGTGTTTTGGAGGAGCATTTCCTGCTCAGGGTTAAGGTTTAGCTTGTCCTTGTTTTCATAGACAGCTTTCACACGCTGCCACAGCTTCTCGTTGAGGATGATTGAAGTTCCGTATTCAGAGAGCTTCGGAGTGACGTTAGTCATTATTTGCATCATAGCGTCGTCGCAAAGCGCAGAAGAGAGGGGATAGAAGACGTTAAGGACGCGGTTTAGGTCCTCGCCTACATTTTCAAGAGCCTCAATAGTGTTTTCAAAGGTAGGAGCCTCAGGGTTGTTGCAGATAGCATCAATTTCCTTGTTTGCGAGTTCAATTCCGCGGTCGATAGCGGGTTCGTAGTCAGCAGTAGTTATTTTGCTGAAAGGGATAGTTCCGTTAGGAGTGTCAAACGGAGCAAAAAACGGGTTTTCTGCATTAGCCATAATAGTAGCAGTTAATGCGATAGCAGTCAATGTTTTACGCATGTTATTAATATGATATTTTATTTAATTATTACGATGGGATAGGGCCGATAGGAGTATCATCATCAACTTTTTTCTCAGACAAAATGACGTCCAGCTCGTAGTAAACGCCGATTTCGTTACCGTCTTTGTCTACTTCGTGCAACTCTTTGATTTTGAGACGGTATTCGTAACCTTCAACATAGTTGAATCCGAGGATTTCTCCGGGCTGGAGGTAAAGTTTCTGTCCGTTAGCTTCGACAGTGATGTCCATGCAATTTTTTTGAGTAGAGCCTGAGCCTACGGTTGTGAGTTTGCTTGCAACCTTAACGGTGAGGTAGCGTACTTCGTTTTTCTCGTCGTCGCCACAAGATGCGAAAGTGAGCGTGGCGATGAGAAGGATGGCTAAAAATTTGAGTTTTTTTATCATAATTGTCATAAAATGTTGAAATTAAAAATATTAGACTCCTCTGAGCCTGTTAAGTTTAGCGAGGGATGAATGATACTGATAAGCGAGCTGCTCGTAGTCGCATTGGGCATCTATGAAATAGTTAACTTCCTGAATGAAAGTGAAAAGATTAATTTCACCGCCTTTAAGCGCCTTGTCGAGGAGTACCAGGTGATTGTTTCCGTCAAGAATGTCGGCAAAGTCTTGCAGTCGTTCAGCGAGAGAGCGCACTTGCTTTCTGAGGTCACGCATTTGTGAGAGAGCGGAGATTTTAGCGGAGAGGAATTTCGCCTCGTAAGCAGCCTTTTCGCTTATCGCCGCCTCCTTTTTATGCCTTTTAGAAAAGAAGGGCAATGACATAGAAACGGAAAAACCATGAAAATTATTGCCTATTTCACGTTCAAATTCATATCCGAGGGAAAAAGAGGGGAGAGCCTGCATATTAGCAATTTTCACGTCTTTCTGCGCTACGTCTGCCATGGCGGTATAGTAAGCGAGCGCGGGGTCACGGTCTATAAGAGCTTCATATTCAGCCTCGGAGAGAATTTGCTCCACCGGATAATCATTGAGGCTGTCAAGGAGGGCGAGTGCGTCGCGGTCTGTAGAAATTGCTGCGATTTGCGCGCGCACACTCTCGCAACGGAGTCGGCTCTCGTCAGCCCGGCTTGCGACCTTGAGACATTCAATCTTCACCTTGTTTAGGTCCAGGACAGAGACTTCTCCCCGGCTGTACGCCTCTGCGTATTTGCTGCGGAGACTGTCCATATTCTGTTTGACGCTAAGGAAATAAGAATAGTTTCGTTTTGCGGCAATAAAATCTATAGCGAGGAGGCGGATTTCCTGAGAGATGTCGAGAAACCGCTGTGCGTACAGCTCGGAGAGGGCGATTTTAGAGGCGCCGATTTTTTCAGAGCGGGCGCGGTAAAGCCCGGGCCAGTCAAAACTCTGTGAAATACCCATTCCCATCTTATTGCCTTCCGACCCCCAGACGCTGCGCCCGTCAAGTTCCGGTTCGGCGAGGTT
>CALYOL010000072.1 GCA_945231345.1 uncultured Porphyromonadaceae bacterium | reverse complement strand
TGATGAATTTATAGAAGTTGCGTATGAGTGCCGTAAGCAGAAGAAACACCGTGTTCTCGCCCATGAAGGATTTTGTAGGTTTTGCCTGTGTCGGATGTGTACGAAATATTATCCTGGGTCAGTTCCTTTATGGCTCTGAGAACAGTGTCGGCACTACATGTGCGAAGTGTCGGGTGAAGCGAGAGATGGCACATCAGATGAGAGGTGACATCCTCTATGCATGAGCCGCCACAGAAATAAACGCTCATAAGCGAACGGATGATTTCGCTGTATTGATAACCATACAGCCTGCATCTCATACCAAGGGTTGAGTCTATTACAGATGAGAGCTTGGAGTCAAATTGCTCCATTATTGAAAAAATTCCTCCAAAAGGAGTGAGTTTCTCGGATTTAATTGCTACCTTTGCCATGCCTGTCGGGTTTGATACATGTTTTTATTTGCAACACTAAGACAGGTGAAAAATCCGACATGGCAAAATCCTGAGCAACTTTTTGTTGCTCTGGTACTTAAAAAGATAAATTTATAATAGTGTTGCGGAATTAAGGAAATACATATTCCTTGCTGATATTGCAATATCTTTATTCACCTTTTTTATCAAATTATCATCTTTAGCAATTTTCTTATTAAAAAAATTGTCACTACCTTTGCACTCTAACTTATTTCTTTTTCAATTTTATGAAAATTAAGACTACACTCCTCTGCATATCCGCCGCATTTATCTCTAATGCTCAGGGACTTAATCAGGAAATTACCATCGACAAGGAAATTGTGCCTGAACAGCGCGCTGCCACAAGGCTCGATGTATCACACTCTATCCTTTCACCGGTACTCCCCGCACAAAACCTATCTGTCAGCGAGCGTGACCTCGGTATTAATTCCGACATCTATCACAACCCCGTCAATCCCGTTTTTGACTTCAATAACGCCTCTCAAAACCGCGGCTACCTGTCTGCCGGCTTCTTCCCTACCATTAACGCAAACATCGCCGCCGGATACAAATTCATTCGCAATAAAAATACCTCTCTCGCCGCCGCACTATCCTACAGCGGTGCTCAATACGACCAAAATACACCCCTCGAAATCGCTGACGATAAAGTCAAAGACCACAACTTCGACATTTCACTAAATCTCTCTCACAAATTCTCAAACACTTCACGTCTGAACATCGCCACCGGCTTCGGAATCGCTTCTGCTCAATATCACTATTACGATGAAGACAAAAATTTCAGTCCTGAAACCGATTTTTACCCGGACCTCTACAAATCCGGAAACACCCATTTCTTTCTGAATGGCGATTACACCGCTCTTGCCGGAGACCTCACTTATTCCATCGGAGCAAATTTCGCCATTCACAGCAACTCTACCGACGATGAGGCTATGCCGTATCTTTATCACACCTCTCTCCCGGAACTCGACGGCATCTCCGAAAAAGCGTTTTCAATCTGTGCTGACGTAAAAAATAACACTTATGGGCTCAATCTCTCCGCAAGCTTCCTGAACTACAACAATTTTAACTCTTACGACACTTATAACACCAATAATTACGTCTTTAACGAGGGCAAAACTACGGGAATTGTCACCGCAAAGCCTTATTATTTATTTGAAAATGAACTGATTAAGGCTAAAATCGGTCTAAAAGCTGAAATCAGCGTCAATTCCGGAAAAAAATTCCATCTCGCTCCGGACATCAGAATCGACGCTCTTTTTCACAGACACTTTACGGCTTACACCAAAATCACTGGTGGACTGTTACAAAACTCTTTATCAGCTCTTTACAGCTATTCTCACTTCCTGAATCCTCTCCTCGCTTACGAAAACAGCAATATGCCTCTTGATGCTTCTGTCGGACTGATTTTCGGACCTCTAAAAGGCTCATACTTAAAGGTTTATGGCGGCTACACTTATTGCGACGATTACCTCATCCTCGCAGGAGCACCTCACACTAACTATTTGACATACAGCGACATAAAGCAATGGTATGGCGGTGCTGAAGCTCAGTTCTCTTTCCGCAACATTTTCGACATCAATGCTCAATATGTCATTAATCCCGCTGAATATCGCCGCGACCAAGCCTCCGGTGCCGCATCTATAACTCTCACTATCAAGCCATTAGAACGACTTTCCGTCTCTCCTGATTACACATACGTCATCGGTAGAAAACAATTATACTGCAATATGCTTGAGACAGGTGCTTTCTATCCGGAGCACATTAACAATCGCTCTCTCGGAAACTTTAGCAGCCTCAATATCAGCGCATTATATTCCTTCACCGGCAATTTTTCCGCCTTCATCTCTCTCAAAAATATTCTCGCACACGACAACGTTATCGCTCAAGACCTGATGGCACAGAAGTTCCACGGGCTCGCCGGCATTAACATTAAATTCTAAATATATGGCTGACAACTATTTAGAGCGCAAAATGGAAGAGCATAGGCAAGCCGTTAAGCGACCTGCTCCTTCCCGTCCTACTCTCGCGCACCGCAAAGGATACATCTCGCAAAAATTTCCCTCCCGCCGCGTCTTCATTACTGGCGGCGCTAACGGGATTGGACGTGAAATCGTCAAGCAATTTCGTGCCGCTGACTGTCAAGTCGCTTTTTGCGACATCGACTCCGCAGCAGGGACTGAAACTGCTCAATCAACTGGTGCTCGCTTTTATCCTCTCGACGTGACAGACACAAATGCCCTCTCTGACGCTTTTTCTGATATTCTAAAACGCTGGGGCGATATAGACATCCTTATTAACAACGTAGGTATCGGTAATTTCAAACCACTGTCTCTCACTTCTTTAGATGATTTTAACACCATTCTCGCCACTAACCTTCAGCCCATTTTCATCCTTTCTAAACTCCTCCGCTCGCACCGCGACTCTCTCCCCCTCTGCAACTCTTTCGGCGGCAGAATTATTAACATTGCCTCTACACGACACATTATGAGCGAAGCAGACAGTGTCGGCTATTCCGCATCCAAGGGCGCTATTGCATCGCTCACCCACTCACTTATGATGTGTTTCGCCGACCTCCACATTACGGTAAATAGTATCTCGCCCGGCTGGATTGAAACCGGAGACTACGCCGCTCTCGGTCCTGAGGACCATTCACAGCACCCGTCAGGCAGAGTAGGCAAGCCCGACGACATCGCGCGTGCCTGCATTTTCCTCTCCCTCCCTGACAATGATTTCATCAACGGAATCGACCTCGTTATCGATGGCGGAATGACTCACAAAATGATTTATCTCGACTAAGTTTTTCACTAATCAATAAAAACAACGACCGGGCGAATGGTCTTTACACCTCACGCCCGGTCATTATTATTTTAGTCCGGAGGTTTTGTCCTCCTACTTTCTATTATTTCAAATTATTTTCAAGGTAATTGCGGAGAGCATCATTACTCGGGTCTACCTCAAGGAATTTTTCGAAGTAAATGCGAGCGTTTTCTGTGTCGCCAAGACCGAGATAATAGTTTGCTATCTGATTATAGGCTGTAATATAGTCATTCTTCTTTGAAGTCTTGTTTGCTGGGTCCTGGTCAAGGATTGCGAGAGCTGCAAGATAAGTATCTACAACGTCCTGGTCTACCTTGTTGCCGTTTTTCACAAACTGGATACGAGCCTTTGTCAGGATGATTGTGGCATTATCAGGTACCTTTTCAAGAACGATGTCGATATTCTTCAGTGCAAGGCTTACAAGCTCTATTTTCTTCAGTGAGTCTGCCTCTGTTGCTGCTGCATTCTGATAGCGGCGTGCCAGCATGAATATATCGTTTGTTGTTGCCTCTCCTGAGTCTACAAAACGCTGCTGAGCATCTGCTGCTTCACGATACATTTTTGCCTTTGTATATGCGCCTGAAAGGTCTTTCAGAAGGTCTTTCTTTTCTGGTGCCACCTGTACTGCTTTTTCAAACTGCATAGCTGCAAGTGTATCTTCGCCCAGGGCTGTCAGGATATCGCCGTATGTTGTATAGTCGTTGGCTGCAAGATTTCCCTGCGTCTTTGGATTGCTGAGGAATTTTTCTGCATATTCGCGTGCCTGCTCATACTGGTTTAGTTTCTCAAGGTTGAGGAACTGCATTCGCTGCATATAGATGTTATCCGGCTCATCTGCAAGGATTTTACCTGCAAGGTCAAATGATTCCTGATATTTTTTGCCGAAATACAGGAGTGCTACATAGCGGATTTCGTCTTTCTTGAAGTGGTTAGGGTTTTTGATATATTCGCCATACTGTTGTGCTGCAAGTGTCAGGCGGTCGCTCTCATAGTATTTTTCTGCAAGTTCACGCTGCGCAAGAGCTGAGTCCGGACGCTTTGAAAGAAGTTCTTTCAGACGGTCGATACAGAACTGTGGATTTACATTGAAATATACACGAGCATATTTCACGTATGCTTCTGGGTAAGCACCTTCTGCATCCGCGTCTGTACACATCTGGTAGTATGCCGCTGCATCTCCGATATTGGTCTTTGACAGCATGTCGCCTTCAAGGATATAGATTGAGAGCTCACGGTCTTTTTTGCTGATTTTCTTTGCTTCTGCCAGGTTTTTCTCTATTTCCTTTGCGTAAGCCACCGGGTCTGCATTATAGTAGGCACGGGCAACTTCCACATATATTGCTGCATCTTTCTTGTCTATATCCTTTGCTGCCTTGAAGTTTTTCTCCGCTGCAGATGCATTCCCGCTTTTAAGGTCGATACTGCCCTGACCTATGTAGTTTAGAGCGCAGTTCGCGTCTGCGGCAAGACCAAGGTCAAACTGTCCTTTGGCTGCGTTTACATTGCCTTTCTGCAGTTCGATAAGACCAAGATAGTAATATGCCTGAGCCTTGTTTGTTGTAGCATCATTCAGGGTCTTGGACAGGATGATTTCTGCTTCTTCCGGCTGGTCTGCCTTGAAGTATTCAATACCGTCTTTAAATCCCTGTTGTGCTGATAGCGTCAATGCGCCACCTAAGAGGAATGAAAAAAGTGCTTTGATTTTCATGTCGTTAATGTTTTTTATGTTATTATTTTTATTTATTTCAGTTTACTGATACCATCCTTGGTTGAACTGTTGCCGGTAATACGCCTGTCATCTGGATTAGTTTCTGACCCTGGAAGCCTGTCACAAATGAGAAGAACCCGTGTGCTGTTGTGCCGGAAACTGACGCACACACCATATAGATTGAACGGTATAGCGGATAGTCTCCCGTATAGATGTAGTATTGATACGGCTTGTAAGCCTCTATTGAATCATCACGGCGTACTTTTAATACCTTCACGTCGCGGTCAAAGTCAAGGGTGGTCGTGTCGCTCGATGCTGACGTCTTTGCCGTTTCCTCTATTGTCCGAGTTACACCCTTCATATCTGTGGATATCCAGCTGACTCCGATTACGCCGATGGTATTCTTGCTGCCTTTCACCGCATCAAATACCGCCTTGTTTGAACCCTGGGCATAAACGTTTGAGCCAAATTCTTTGCCGAGCAGCAGCGAATCTTTCATATATTTCACTGTCGATGACCCTGCATCGTCAAACACTACGTTTATCTTGCCCATCTTATTCGGCTCTATATCATTCCAGTCTGTAACCTTTCCTGACAGAATATCCGCTATTTCCTGCTTTGATAGGATTTCTATCGTGTTTTCAGGATTGACGATTAGCGCGATTGCATCTACCGCTATTCGTTGAGTGCGCGGATTACGCTTTCGGGCGCGTAGATATTCCTCCTCTTCTTTTGTCAGAGGGCGGGATATGACTGCCAGACGTGTCTTCTGTTGCAACAGCGAGTCTATAGCCGCATTTTCACTGATATAGTATGGAATAACGCTCGCATCCGGATAAACGTATTCATATACGTCTATCTCCTGCTGGATGATGTTTTCAAAACTATTGTCACACATCACTGTTGTAAGACCAGACGTGGATGTATTGCCCTTACGCTGGTCCGCATATTTCTGACATGCAACAAACATCATACTTGCCGATGCTACTACGATTAACAATATGCTTCGTATATTTCTCATTTTAATTTAGTTTTTATTGAAAAATTGGCGGTAGCCTCGCCACAACCCATATACTGCAAATACACAGCCAAACAAATATCTCAGCCAGTCTATCTGGATAGTGACTGCAAAAAAGTTTGTAAACAGCAAGGCGTAGCCCATCGCAAAATAAATCAGTATCATCAGTATGCCAAACACGATTTTCATCGTCGATGGCTTATACTGCGGCTCTTCTTCCTCTGCCTCAGGCTGTGGTATATATTCTTCGTCTATAATCTCTTCTCTATCTTTTATTTTATCTATTTTATCAGACATAATTTCCTCTTTTTTTATTAGAAAATAGCTTACCATACATTATGGCAGGTAAAGTTACATATTTTTTTTCGTTCTCACGCAGTTTTTACGAAAAATCTTGATATAAATAATGTTAATTGAACAATTGAACAATAACCCTCGCTGAAATGTTCCCCAAATATATATTTAAGTTTTATGCAGATTACAGACGGTAACATTATGCTGGTCACTGCCGCACTGCTTGCCTTGAGCGTTTTCGTGGGAAAGGCGGGCAGCAAATTCGGCATGCCGGCTTTGCTGCTTTTCCTTTGCGTAGGAATGGTGGCTGGGGTTGATGGATTTGGTATTCAGTTCGACAGCGCTGAAGCTGTGCAACTTATTGGTATGATTTCTCTTAGTATCATCCTTTTTTCTGGCGGTGTTGATACCAAAATCAGCGAAATTAGACCTATTTGGCGTGAAGGCATACTTTTAGCTACTATTGGAGTCATGCTGACCACTCTTATCACCGGCAGCTTTATTTACTTCTTGCTCCTGATGATTTCACCGGACTACAACCTGACATATTTACAGTCGCTACTACTCGCCGCAATTATGTCTTCTACCGACTCCGCTTCTGTATTCTCTATCCTTAACAGCTCTCGCACCGGTCTTAAGCACAACCTTAAGCCTATGCTCGAATTTGAAAGCGGTAGCAACGACCCTATGGCATATCTCCTTGTCGTTATTTTGATGGGACTCGTTTCTACTGGTGAAGAATTGACATCCGGATTGCTCATGGCGTCTCTCGGAAAGCTCGCCCTGCAACTCCTTCTCGGAGGTTTTGGAGGACTCGCCATTGGATGGATTTCCACTCGCATCATAAACCGGCTAAATTCCGATAATGAGTTCTTATATCCCGTAATGATGATTGCCTGCACTTTTTTCGCATTCTCACTCACTGAACTAATCGGCGGCAACGCTTACCTCGCCGTCTATGTCGCAGGGCTCGTCGTGGGTAACACTCGAATTGCCATGAAACACACTATAACCACTTTCTTCGGCGGATTTACTTGGCTCGTGCAAATTCTCATGTTCCTTTCGCTCGGATTGCTTGTTAATCCTCACGAGGTGATAAACTCGCAGATTATTGTCCCCGGATTATTGCTCGGTGTATTCATGATTCTCGCCGCAAGACCGCTCGCCGTATTTATCTGTCTCCTCCCGTTCCGTAAAATCAGCCTTAAGGCGAAGATTTTCATTTCTTGGGTCGGTCTGCGTGGTGCCGTCCCCATCATATTTGCCGCTTTCGTTTTGACAAACATGCCGGGTGATGAATCTCGTTTTATGTTTAACATGGTTTTCTTCATCACAATTATCTCTCTCCTCGTGCAGGGCACTACTATCACCCGCATGGCACAATGGCTCGGGCTTGACGATGTTATCGTTGAAGACGAAATAAAAATCCATTTCCCCGATGAAATAACCGCCGCAACTCGGGAAATTGAAGTCACCGGCGCTCTCCTCGATAACGGTTCCCTCCTTAAAGACATATCTCTCCCCCTCAACACTCTCGTAATCATGGTTAAGCGTGGCAACAAATACCTCGTTCCCACCGGCTCTACCGAGCTTCACCTCGGCGACAGGCTTTTCATAGTCGCCGAATCACAAAATAGCATAGACTGCCTCTAATCTCCTAATTCTTTAATTGAGCTTAGTGCCTTCGCAAGCTGGTCCGGACATGATGTTGGCTTTGCACCGCATTTTATGCCCTCAAGGCGTGAAATCACATCTTCAAGCTTCATTCCCTTAACAAGCCTGCCAATCCCTTGCAAATTGCCATGGCATCCGCCTACAAACGATATATCACCCAGTGTATTATCGTCATTTACCTCTATGTTTATCATGCGTGAGCATGTCCCTGTTGTCTGATATTGATATTGTTTCATATGTTTTGTTTTTAATTTCTTTTTCTCTCATAGTCGGCAAAGATATATGCTACGCCGGTTTTCGGGTCTGTTTCGCTATCCGACTGCCACACACACTGCCACTCATTTGGCTCTATTTCCGGGAAATACGTATCTGCATC
>CALYOL010000071.1 GCA_945231345.1 uncultured Porphyromonadaceae bacterium | reverse complement strand
GTCTCAAAACACACCTGCCATTCCACAAAGGAAAAAATCTTATTGCTGCCGACGTAAAATATCAAGGATTTTATGTAAATTTGCAGAATAAGATTTATCAAATAGAAGTACATATATCCTCTATGATACACGAAATCACCATTCAAAACATACTCCCTGACGTATTCAGTGACATAAAAGACCGCCCGCAAATCACGGCGAGCGAAATATGGCTTAAAACAGTCACATTTCGGCGAGGAGAACGTTATCTGATTTCTGCGCCCTCCGGTGCCGGAAAATCTTCACTTTGCGCATTTATCTCCTGCTCAAGAAAAGACTATGAGGGCAAAATTCTTTTCGACGGAGTGGAAACAAGAAATTTTGACATCAACCATATCTGCCAACTGCGCAGAAATGCTATCTCATTCATGACCCAGCGGACTCTGATTTTCCCGGAACTGACTGTATTAGAGAATATTAACCTAAAAAACGGCATTTGCAACTATAAATCGGCATCAGACATCAAAAACATGATGCAAATACTTGACATTGAGCAGCTTGCAGACCGCAAAGCAGGTCTTTGCTCTATCGGACAGCAGCAGCGTGTGCAGATTGTCACCATTCTCTGCCAGCCTTTTGATTTTCTCATTATGGACGAGCCTGTCAGCCACCTTGACGAGAAAAACAACACCATTGCCGCAAATCTCATCGCCACAGAGCTCGAAAGCCGCGGCGCCGGGCTTATCACCACATCTGTAGGCAACCCGCTGAACATCAACAACGCAATACACTTAAACCTATGAAACACAACAAATTACTCACTGCGCTACTGCGCAAAAACATAAGCATTTCACAGACCGTAGGCTACACACTCGCCAATCTCGTAGGTCTGTCTATAATACTCATCGCTCTCCAGTTTTACGCCGATGCCGGAAAAGTAATCAGCGGTGAAGAAAATATTTCAGGAGCAGACTATATCGTCATCACCAAACACGTTAGCCCTATCGGTGGCGGCAACCTCACCTTCAGCGAAGAGCAGATTGACGACATAAAGGCACAGCCCTGGGCAGCAGACGCCGCACCATTCACCGCCGCACAGTTCAGCGTCAGCGCAGCAGTGAATTTTGGTGGCAGAGGCATGTCTACAGCACTGTTCCTTGAAGCCGTGCCGGACCAATTCCTTGACGTAAAGCCAAAAACGTGGCATTACACTCCGGGCGAGGCTGAAGTCCCCGTAATACTCCCAAAAGACTACCTTTCGCTATACAATTTTGGCTTCGCCTCCACCCGAGGACTGCCAACAGTGAGCGAAGACGTGATTGGCATCATCCCTATATCACTGTATATCAGCGGAAATGGAATGCGCCAGGCATATACTGCATACGTTGTAGGCTTCTCATCTCGCATCAACACCATTGCCGTGCCGCAAACATTCATAGACTATGCAAACTCTGTCTTTGCCAACGGAAACGCCGCTCCCTCGCGCGTCATCGTGGAAATCTCACGTCCCGGCGACCCGAATATAGAAACGTATCTCGCTGAAAACGAGTATGATAACGCATCAGGAAACAGCGACAAGTCTCAGCTGAAATTTTTCCTCATACTCATCACCGGAATAGTAGTAGCCATCGGCGCAATAATCACGCTGCTGTCGCTATTCATCCTCCTGCTCTCCCTCCACCTCCTGCTACAGAAAAATCGTGAAAAAATCCACGACCTAATGATGATAGGCTTTACACCGAAGGAAATTGCCGGAGTTTACTGCCGTATCGTGCTATATATCAATACATTGGCGCTAATATCCGCAATTATAGTCATGCTCGCCGCCTCACACTGCTGGCGCAGCTTCCTGAGCGAAATCAACATCTCTCCCGCACCCGTCACCACCACATGTATCGTCGGGGCTGTTATAATTATTATAGTTTCATTAATAAATTTTATCACAATAAACCGACAAATAAAACGTTCTTTCTAAATAAAGACAGCATTTTATGACGAATTTACTCAAATACATATTCCTGACAATCATTCTCTTACCCGTTTTCTCTACTGCAAAGGAGAAAAAAATAAATATCGAAAAGCCGGACATGGAACAAATCCGGCGAGACGTCTTAGACCCGGCATCAAAGTATTACTATCCCAAACTCATGCGCCAATATGAGCAAAATGAGACAATTATGACACTTCAGGACTACCGTCACCTATACCTGGGAATGGTATTCCAAGAGGATTACAATCCATATAGAAAAAACGAGAAAAGCGCAGACATTGAGCGACTTTACTATCAGAAATCGCACACTCGCGTAGAACTTGACTCTATCATCTCCTATGCAGAACATGCCCTGCAAGACGACCCGTTTAATTTTGAGCAAATAAATTTCCTAATCTTTGCCCTTCAAAAGCGCAAAAAGACAAATCGTGCCGCTATTTGGCAATACAGACTCAACCACCTCCTGGAGGCTATCGCATCTACCGGCACCGGACTCGACCCCGATAATGCATGGTATGTAATCAGCCCTCAGCACGAATACAACATAATAAATTTCCAAAACGGAGTCGCTGAGCATCAAAAGTATGTTGAGCCTTATTACGACTACATCGAAATTAAAAAAGTCAACGACAAGTCGCCACAAGGATATTATTTTAACATCAGATATATCCTTGAGGAATACTACCGCAAATTCCCTGAGCAATAAACTAATCCAGCCATGAAAAAACTTTGCATCAGCCTGTTAATCTCCTTTTTAGGACTCATATCCACTACACTTAGTGCACAAAACGAATACCCCGACTCTCTCCTCCGCCGCTATGCCGCAAAAATGCTGATGGTAGGTTTCCGAGGAGACAGCGTGACAGACAACTGCGACGCAGCAAGGTATGTTAGAGACCTCCATGTGGGCGGAATTATCCTTTTTGACGTGGACTTGACCGGAACAAAGGAACTCGGTTCCCGCAATATCACATCTAAGGAGCGACTTTCCGCCATGACTGCGAAACTTCAGAGCCTTTCAGACGGCAAACTCATCATCGCACTGGACCAGGAAGGAGGACGCGTAGCAAGACTTAAACCACAATACGGCTATACTCCTACTGTTAGCCACGAATATCTCGGGAAAATCAACAGCCGCGACACTACAACGCATTATGCCGCAATTATGGCTCGCGAACTCGCCGAATCCGGCGTAAACATGAATCTCGCCCCGGATATTGACATCCTAAACCCAGACTGTCCTGTAATAGGCAAACTTCACCGCGCTTTTTCAGCTGATACACTGATAGTTACACAAAATGCAGAATGGTTTATCGACGCTCATTCTGCATACGGTGTCACTTGTGCCGTAAAACACTTTCCGGGACATGGCAGCAGCATGGCAGACTCGCACTATGGACTCACCGACGTGACTAACACATGGAATATCAGTGAATTAAGTCCTTTCAGCACACTAATCAACAACGGCAAACTTCAAGCCGTAATGACTGCACATATCTTTAACCGCAACATCGACCAAGATTATCCCGCAACTCTCTCTCACAAGACCCTCACCGGGCTTCTCCGCGAAAAACTTGGGTTTGAAGGACTTATCCTGACAGATGACATGTATATGCAGGGAATAATCGACAACTATTCCATCGAAGAAGCCGTTACTCTCGCCATTAATGCCGGAGCTGACATTCTCGTTATGGGTAACAACATTTCCACCGGATTTGAGCCGGAACGTCCTTTCCGCATCGTCGATATTATTATTGATGCTGTGCACGCCGGCAAAATTTCTCCCGCACGCCTCAAAGAATCTTACGACCGCATTAACCGCTATATAAATTTCTAAATTTTGCCAACTCACAGAAAATGCGTAACTTTGCAAAAAATTTATGTATTAATGATTGTAAAGTGTAAAAGGCAAAACTATGAAACCTACTTTATTCGTACTTGCAGCAGGCATGGGCAGCCGATATGGCGGCTTAAAACAACTTGACACCCTTGGTCCTAATGGCGAAACTATTATGGACTACTCTATATACGACGCAATCCAAGCGGGATTCGGCAAGGTGGTATTCGTTATCCGCCACGATTTTGAGGAGGATTTCAAAAACATCGTCCTCGCTAAATACGAAGGACACATACCCGTAGAGGTCGTGTTCCAAGACATCAACTCTCTCCCCGACGGATTTACAGCCCCCGCAGACCGTCAGAAGCCATGGGGAACCGGGCATGCGGTGCTAATGGGCAAAAATGTCATTAACGAGCCATTTGTAGTTATCAACGCAGACGACTTTTACGGTCGCGACGCATACAATGTCATCGCACGAGAGCTAAGCAAACCGCACGGAAAAGGAGACTACTGCATGGTAGCTTTCCGAGTAGGCAACACCGTCACTGAAAACGGCTCTGTCTCTCGCGGCGTTTGCTCTACGAAAGACGGCAAACTCACCACTGTGGTGGAGCGCACTGCTATCACAGTTGACAGCGAAGGCAAAATCGGATATAACGACGAAAACGGCAATCGCCAAGAACTCGACTTCAACACCCCGGTATCTATGAACTTCTGGGGATTTACGCCTGACTATTTTGACTATACCGAGCGCGAGTTCCGACTCTTCCTTGAGCAAAAAATAGACGTGCCTAAGTCTGAATTTTACATCCCGTCTGTTGTAGACACCCTCATTAAGGAAGGAACAGCTACAGTAGAAGTACTTGACACTGACTCTCGCTGGTTTGGAGTAACATACGCTGAAGACAGACAAGTAGTGGTGGATAAGCTCGCAGACCTGCACCGTCAGGGCATATACCCCTCACCACTTTTTAAGAAATAATAACCCCTTAAAACAAGAATATTAAGACAATGAATTTTATTGAAGAACTTCAATGGCGCGGCATGATTCACTCTATGATGCCGGGTGTTGAAGAGCAGTTAAAAAAAGAAATGACCACAGCGTACCTGGGTATCGACCCCACCGCTGACTCTCTCCATATAGGACACCTCGTAGGCGTAATGATGCTGAAGCACTTCCAGCGTGCAGGACACAAGCCTATCGCACTCGTTGGCGGCGCTACAGGTATGATTGGCGACCCCAGCATGAAAAGCCAGGAGCGTAAACTCATCGATGAGCAGACCCTCCGCCACAACCAGGAAGCTATAAAGCAGCAGCTCTCTAAATTCCTTGATTTCGACAGCGATGCGCCTAATGCGGCAGAACTCGTAAACAACTACGACTGGATGAAAGACTTCACTTTCCTCGGCTTTATCCGCGACATCGGCAAGCACATCACTGTAAACTATATGATGGCGAAAGACTCTGTAAAAAAGCGCCTCGACGGTGAAAGCCGCGAAGGTATGTCTTTTACAGAATTTTCTTACCAGCTTCTACAGGGATACGACTTCCTCCACCTCTTCCAGGAAAAGAATTGCCGCGTGCAGCTTGGTGGCAGCGACCAGTGGGGAAACATGACCACCGGTACTGAACTCATACGCCGCATCACTGGCGAAGAAGGCGCATACGCCATCACCTGCCCTCTCATCACTAAGGCTGACGGTGGCAAATTCGGAAAGACCGAGAGTGGAAACGTTTGGCTCGACCCTCGATACACATCTCCTTACAAGTTCTACCAGTTCTGGCTAAACGTTTCAGATGCCGACGCCGAAAAATACATCAAGATTTTCACCGCACTCTCTCGCGAGGAAATTGAAGACCTCGTAGCACAGCAGGCTGCAGACCCGGGTCAGCGTCCTCTTCAGAAACGCCTCGCCAAGGAAATCACCATCATGGTTCACTCCGAGGCTGACTATGAGGCTGCTGTAGAAGCATCACAAATCCTCTTCAGCAACTCTGCCGCCGCTACTCTCCACAAAATAGACGAGGCTACACTCCTGGCAGTGTTTGAAGGCGTTCCTACGTTTGAAGTTAGCCGACAGGAAATCGCTGACGGAATTAAGCTCGCCGACCTCCTCACAGACCGCGCACAGGTATTCCCTTCAAAAGGCGAATTCCGCAAAATGACACAGCAAGGCGCACTTTCTATCAACAAGGAAAAGGTCACTGACGCAAACGCCACTGCAGACCTCTCTATGCTCCTGAACGACAAATTCATCCTCGCTCAGCGCGGCAAGAAAAACTACTTCCTCTTGATTGTAAAGTAATACTTAACAATACTAAACAGGCATACGGACGCGCCGCTCGGTGCGTCCATTTTGCCTAAAATCTTTTCAAATTTTGTGGCTGACATCCACTTCCGCCACAATACACATACTTGCAATTTCATAAAACCAATAGAAGCATAATGTTACGGGAAATAATATCAGTAGCACTGGGCGGAGCACTTGGCAGTGTACTCCGCTACCTCGCAGGGCGTTGCGCAGCGGCATTGCATTTCACATCATTCCCCGCAGCCACACTCACGGTAAACCTGCTCGGGTGTCTTCTTATTGGCATTTTTTATGGTATTTTTGAAAAATCAACAAGCAACACCGCAAATGCATTTTTCGTCATCGGACTTTGCGGCGGATTTACCACTTTCTCCTCATTTGCCGGCGAAATCCTGAAAATGACAGACCGTTCTGAATGGCTCACTTCCGCCATCTACCTTGCTGCGAGCATCTTTTTCGGCATCCTCCTCGTTGCCTTAGGACGCTGGATGACAAAGCTTTAAGAACACAGCTTACAGTTTTAGCCACCACCGCATTTTATGCGCATTTTTCACACAATCAGCCATTTACACCCATTGAAAAGCACCTCAAACTGATGAAAATCAGCCACTATGAATAATTTTTGACAGAAATTTGTGAAAAATTTTCATAATACCGAAAATATTTTGTAATTTTGCGAAAAATTGGAATAAGAATGGCTGCTAAAATCAAAGATGCTCTTCAAGACAGGCTTTCAGCCCTTAATGGAAAGTCTCAGCTACTCGTTGAGAAGTTTCACGCGGTTTACAAGCAGAAATTAGAAGCAGAACAAAGGGCACTGAGTCTTGAAGCCGAAATCAGAAAATTAAAGCAGCAGATACAACAGATGAATACTCAGATTGAATATCTGCAAGTCGTCTCTACTATCAGTCCATCAAGGGATGACCTTGACAAGACCAAGAAAATCTTATCCGATTTAGTGCGGGAAATCAATAAGTGTATCAACGACCTAACGCTATAGATTTGTGGAGATAATTAAAATTCAAATAGCAGACCTATCAAGACCTCTCGAATTTCAGGTCAAATCTGAAGAAGAAAAGGCGATATATCACGCTGCTATGAACGACGTAAATCAGCTATTTGACGCTTGGTCACAAAAATACAACCGAATGAGTGCCAAAGACATAATCGCTACGATTGCTCTGAGGCTCGCATACGCTAACGTTGAGCATAACATGTCTGAAAAACGCAGGACTGCTACTCTCGACGAAATTGAAAAAAATATCGACAGCATTCTCCTGTTTGATAATAAATAACACCGGGAGCGCTACTGAAACTTGATATGATATACAGCCTGCCGCAATACAAGCAAATACTCCCGAGAGAGGGACATAACAATGCTTGCTGCGGAGACTTAGACGTAAACTTTTGCCTGTTTTCACAGTGCACTATTTTACTTTTAAGAGACAACAAACTGATTTGCCTGCACTTCACCTAAGCATACACCGGACGTTAGTCCCAAGTTGTGCTCGGTGTAGTGTTTTTTATTTTCATTCGCAAACTCTTAAATAACAAATATTTAGTAATCAATTTTTTAACAACACCTAAATAAAATGGAATTTATAATACCAATAATCATCACGGCAGCCGTCGCATTGTGTATCGGTGTGGGAATCACTATGGTGATACAGAGAAACATGGCTCACACTCGTGCTAAATCTATCCTTGAAGAGGCTGAAAAAGAAGCAGATGTAATCAAGAAAAACAAAATTCTTGAAGCGAAAGAAGAAGAACTCAAGATAATTTCTGAAGCTGAAAAACAGGCTAACCAGCGCATGTCCAGACTACAGTCGCAGGAAGCTAAAATGAAGCAGAGAGAAATTCAGCTAAACCAGCAGCAGGGTGAAAACCAGCGCACTAAAAACGAGCTGGAGAACACTCGCGCAAGCCTGGAAGCTCAAATCGCTGCTAACGAAGCTCGAAAAGAAGAACTCGAGAAAATGATTGCATCTGAGCGACTTGAGCTTGAGGCTATCTCAGGACTTTCTTCAGACGAGGCTAAGGAAAAGCTGATTGAGTCACTCAAAGACGAAGCCAAGACCGCTGCCGCCTCTTACATCAACGACATCATGGACGAGGCTAAAATGACAGCGAACAAGGAGGCTAAGCGCATCGTAGTACAGTCTATCCAGCGCGTCGCTACTGAAACTGCCATCGAAAACTCCGTGACAATCTTCCACATTGACTCCGACGAAATTAAAGGTCGCATTATCGGACGTGAAGGACGCAACATCCGCGCTCTTGAAGCCGCTACCGGCATTGAAATCATCGTCGACGACACTCCGGAAGCAATCG
>CALYOL010000070.1 GCA_945231345.1 uncultured Porphyromonadaceae bacterium | reverse complement strand
ACTTAGTTATATCCTTAGGGTTATTGTTTATCCACACCACCATGCCCATCGACAGACATAGATAAGTCCACGCCTTCTCGAAAATATGACACATTGGGAGGAATGAGATTGAACTCCATTCGCTGCTGATTGGTAGCGTTTTCTGATGGATTTCCAGCTGCGCGTCAAAGTTTGAATGAGTTAAAATCGCTCCCTTTGGCTCACCTGTAGTGCCGGAAGTATATATCAGAGTGGCTATATCGTCAGGCTTGGCTTGCAGTGTTGTCATCGCCACCTTTGTTGCAAGACCTTCCGCCACCGGAAGACTGCAGAAATCAGCAAATGAATAGTCTCCTTCCGCTGTTTCAGCATTATCATAAACCACTATGGTCTTTAGGCTTGGCATCTCCAGCGCCACACTTTTTGCGATTTGATACTGCGCTTCATTTCCCACAAAGAGCACACTCGCCTTGCTATCATTTACGATATATTTCACCTGCTCGGCACTGCTCGTAGAATATATGGAAACCGGGATTGCACGCAGGCTGAATGCAGCGAAATCCGATATCAGGATTTCCGGACGATTTGCTGAAAAAATCGCTATCGTATCCTGGACGCCTATACCCTGCTCTGCGAGTCTAAGCGATAATTCTTTGATTTTATTGTCAAAGTCTATCCACGTTGTCGGCTCCCATTCGGTGCCTCCGGGAAACTGCTTATATCTAAACGCCACTCTCTCCGGGTTTTTAGCAACTTGCTCTGCCACAAGAGTGGTAAGAATATTCTTCATATACGTATATTTTTTCGTTTTGTCACAAAAGTCAGTGCAAAGTTACGAATAATAACTCACACTATCACCATGTTGTAACACAATTCAGAAAATCTCCACAATGACTCGGTACACAATAAACGCCGTTACTGCAATCTTAAACACTGTGCCAAACAGAAAGCCAAGAAGAGACCCTATCCCGGAACGAAGGGCATCAGACGTACTGCTTTTGCCCAACAGCTCGCCGATAAACGCACCAAGAAACGGACCCGCTATAATCCCGATAGGCATAAAAAACAGTCCTATTATCGACCCGAAAAAGCAGCCCCATTTTCCCCACGCCGTTCCACCGAAATATTTCACGCCAAGCGACGGAATAATAAAGTCCACTACTACCGTCAAAGCGGTCAGAGCACCGAGTATCGCTATCATCACCAACGAAATATTTTCTCCCGCCGGTGTCAGCAACAGTAGCAAATAACCTCCATAAGCCAGCGGTGGACCGGGCAATACAGGCAGAAAACATCCCACAAAACCCAGTGCCATCAATATTCCCACTAATATGTAAATTACGACATCCATTAGTTTGCCTCCTTTTTCTTTGATATCGCTATTGCAATGAATGTATAGATGCCCAGCACTATGAGCAGCAATGTCTGACTGCCAAGCACAAGGTTCGCAAACGCTGCCGCATTCAAGTTAAACGCTGCCGCATCTGCGCCGACAGGCATATATATCGTCATACCGAATATTATCGCAAGCTGCCATGGTCCAATACCTCCATTTGATGGTATTCCCATCGCAATGCTGGACAACGTAAAGCAAACCAACGCTACAATAACACCATGAGCCTCAAGAAGCTCCGTCGTGACAGGAAACGCATAAAATGCAACATACAGCTGCGTAAAATAGCAACCCCATATCATGACCGTGAGCAGCAGCCAGCGACCCTTTCCCTTCATGGTGAGAATTACGGAAAAGCCCTGCCACAAATTTTTCAGCGTATCTTTTATCTTCGCCACAAACTTGTTTTCAGTCTTGCGAGTGAAAAACCATACAGAGAATACTATTATTGCCGCGAGAGAGCACCATAGCCATGGAGACGTCAGAAGAGATACTATACTGTTATATCCGTCGGGATATTTCTCTATAAATTTCACGATGCCGGACGATGCCAAAATAAATGTGACAAGCGTCAAAAGTGCCACAGTAACCGTATCCGCAAGGCGGTCTGCCACCATCGACCCGAATATCGTGGTAAACGACCGATTTTCCCTCTGAGCTATATATCCCGTGCGCCAAACCTCGCCAAGACGCGGGAAAACAAGGTTTACCGCATATGTACCGAAAATACTGTATATCAGGTGACTTAATGGCGCATGGCAATCAAGTGCCTCAAGCTGGATTCTCCACCTCATCGCTCTGAAAATATGGGAAAAGATACTTATCACCATCGCCAGACCTATCCATCTGAAATCACAGTCGCGACGGATTATTTCTATCATCTCCTTGAAGTCTATGCCTGTAAATAGCACATAGCATAGACCCACCGTAACAATCAGTGGCACAACGATTTTCATAATCATTGATGCCACCGACGTTTTCTTTATATTCTGTTCTGTTTCAGCCATTTTGCGTCGTTCTTTTGTATTGGTGACGCAAAGGTAGTGATTTTTTCTCACATACAGGAAAAATCACCTGCAAAACTTAAAGATAGATATTCACCGGCTGCTGATAATATAGCATTCCCGCACCGATTTCCTGTGCTACCGCCTCACCAAGCGTATGCGCTACTATCGCAAGGGCAAACATAGCCGCTGATGCCGGACCATTGGCTGTAATGATATTTCCATCCTTTACCACATGAGCATCTTTACGGATTACCTCCTTGCGGAACTTTCCTTCACATCCCGGATAGCATGTTGCCTCCTTACCATCAAGAATACCTAACGGAGACAGCACAAATGCCGGTGCCGCACATATCGCCGCGATTTTCCCGTTTTTTGCCGCATGAGACTTCAATGCCGCACTCACTGCCTCACTTTCATGCAGATACTGTGAGCCGGGAAGACCACCGGGTGCTATCAGCCATTCGGCTTCACTAAAATCCGCACCCGCTATCTTCATGTCTGCCACAACATTAACACCATGCGCACCTGTCACGTTCAAGTCTGCATTTATTGACACAGTCTTCACTTCAAGTCCTGCGCGACGCATTATATCCACTACTGATAAGGCTTCTATCTCTTCAAATCCATTTGCCAAAAATACATAAGAGCAATTCATTTCAAAAATACAATTTTAGGTTAAAAACTCAATCATCCGACAAAAATAACATTTTCATCGCCATAAAGTTCAGAAAAATTTATTACATTTGAAAAAATTTTTGAAGAAAAATGAAAATATTACCAAAAATAGCTCTTTTTGCGACATTTATTTCGCTCTTTTCATGCTCTGCCCCACAAACACGAACATGCAGCGGCATGACATGGAACACCACATACTCTATCACTTACTCCCACTCCGCAGACCTGACAGACTCCATTCACAGCATCATGCGACAAGTGGAACTAAGTGTGTCTCCATTTATCGCAACAAGCGTAATTTCAGCCGTAAACAAAGGCAATAGCGACACTGTTGATGAAATCTTTACAGACGTATTCTCACTGTCACAGCACATCTGTAGCATCAGCAACGGTGCTTTCGACCCTACCCTCTCACCACTGATAAACATTTGGAAATTTGGATACGACGACAGCAATGCACCCACCGACAGTGCTATCACAGCCGCACTTTCCTCCGTTGGTATTCTTGACTGTAAAATCATTGACGGCAAACTGATAAAAAAAACACCTGAAACAGAATTTAATTTCTCCGCAATCGCAAAAGGATACGGCTGCGACGCAATCGGCAGAATGATGCAGCGAAACGGCTGCCAAAACTTCCTGATTGAAATCGGAGGGGAAATTGCGGCGAGAGGACTCAACCCGAAAGGCGAGAAATGGCGTGTGATGATTGATGCACCGATAAGCTGCAACGACAGCATCGTACATCAACAACTCAAAATAATCGAAGTCACAGACTGCGGTGTTGCCACCTCCGGAAACTATCGCAACTATTACACCGACAGCCTCGGAAACCGAATTTCTCACACCATCTCTCCAAAAACCGGCATGCCTATCCAGACCGAAACGCTCAGCGCAACCGTCATTGCACCAGACTGCGCCACCGCAGACGCTCTCGCCACCGCTTGCATGGCTATGCCTACCGACAGCGCCGTCAAAATGATAAGCAATATCAAGGGTGTGTCTGCAATAATTGTTACTGCCGGAAATAGCGCAAAATGGAATGTCATTGAAGTGAAATGAATTTACTATAACCCTTTTTCATACAAAACTCCTGCATTTATAGCCACACATATCTCGCTTTAATATTTATTAACACTCGTAATCTTAGAAAGTTTCGTATATTTGCAAATTAAAATAAACCTCAAATATATTTTGTCATGGATATTTTATCTTTTTTCGCCGGAAACCCGGACAAACAGCCTCAGCAGAACTCACCGGACAAGCCGTTTATAAATCACGAAGAGTGTTCCGATGACAGACCTTCCGTATCTGAGCGCATTCCAGACATAACCCAAGATGAAAGTCTTTGGGACAGTTTTGACTCTGAGCAAAACAATGAAGACAGGGAAAAGCAGCAGACTCCTATGCCTGAGCAGGCTGTTCTTCCGCCTACTTACAACGGACCGAAAGAAGAGAAACAGACTCAAGACCCAAAGCCCGTGCCCACAGAGGGTGGAAACAGTGGCAAAATCGACGAGCTGAAAGCCATGATGGACAGCCTTTTTGAGCGAGTGGAATATTTCCAGACTACTATCGAGAAACAGCAGGAAATAATCAAGTCGCAGAAACGCTCTATCGAAAAATATCAGGAAGACGTGCTTGCCAAAATGAAACAGCCTATCCTCCTGGACCTCATTGAAGTGCTCGACGCAATGGAATTGGCTCTAAACGACAACCAAAAAGCTCCCAACTACGACGCATTGCTCGACAGCATGAATGGAATCCACAGACTGATGATTGCAACACTTGAAAACTACCGCGTAGAGCCTGTGAAAGACGCTATCCAAGACCCCCTTAAGGTCTCTCGGAGACAGCAAGTTATCGAAAGCAAGACAAGCGACGACCCTATGCTTTTTGAAGTGGGTGGACAACAAGTAAACACTATCTACGTTTCAGACCGTCCCGGATATATTCTTAACGACGAGACTCCTGACGGCGAATCTCGACAAATTCTTCTTCGTCCGGAAGACGTTATCAGAGTGAACTATAAGCCTCGTCAATTTTAAGACTTTTCTATCGTGAAATTTAACAGATTTAGCAATGGCAAACGATAAAGAACTAATTTACGGTATCGACCTCGGCACCACAAACTCTTGCATCGCCCTCGTTGGAGAAGACGGTGAGCCTCACGTCCTCGAGAACTACGAGGGTTTTAAGACAACTCCTTCTGTCGTCTATTACGACGATATGGGAAACGTCCTCGTTGGAGACGAGGCTAAACGACTCATGAATGGCGATGCTGAGCATACCGTGGCTTTCATCAAACGCGAAATCGGTAACAAAAACTATAACCGCGAAATTTACGGCGAAAAAATCTCCCCCCTCGTCATCTCTTCTATGATTTTGAAGAAAATGGTAGCAGACGCTAACGACATGCGTGTTTCTGAGGGACTTGAGCCAATACACAAGGCTGTCATCACTGTGCCGGCTTATTTCGGTTCCACTGAATGTGAAATTACACGACAGGCAGGCGAGATTGCCGGTATTGAAGTTGTGAAACTTATCCCGGAGCCTACCGCCGCTGCTATCAGCTACGGAACTAAAGACCTTGAGGGTAAAACATTTATGGTTTACGACCTTGGTGGTGGTACTTTCGACATCTCTATCATGAGAGTTGAAAACGGACAGCTACAAGAACTCGCAAACGACGGCGACCACCACCTTGGAGGTGTCGATTGGGACGTCGCTCTCGCTAATTATGCCTTTCAGCTCTGCGGTATCGACGTAAACTACGAGGAAATTCAAGACACGCCGGAAGCCGGTAGAATTATTCTCAACGCCGAGCAAAGCAAGCGTATGCTTTCTCGAAACTCGGAGACTAACATGAAGTTTAACTACAAGCACCGCCCATACGTTGCTCGTATCACTCGCGATGCTTTCGAGGACCTCATGAGCGAACGCGTTGACGACACTATCATGCTGATGCGACGCGCTATCAAAAATTCCCGTACTCCGCTGACTGCTGACGACATTCAGGAAATTATACTCGTGGGTGGTTCTTCATACATGCCTATGATTAAAAAAGCTGTTGAAGACGCATTCCCTAAAGCAAAAATCAGGCTCGACCGTCTGAAACCGGACCTTGCTGTGGCTGAAGGAGCCGCTATATACGCCAGCACTGGCGTCAAAGTCAAGATGGTTTCTCCGTGCTCATACGGTATCGGATGCTTTGTCGATGATAGAGAAGTTTCTTCTCACCTCATCAACAAGGGTGACCCCTACGGCACTAAGAATAACGACGAGTTCAGCACAAGAAACGACAATCAGACATCTGTACTCATTCGTGTTTACTCCGACCGCGCAAACGAGCAGAATGTTCCGGTTTCTCGCTGCGCAATGCTTGCATCAAAACCACTTGAGTGGGGAAAGCCCGTCCCCAAAAACACTCCTGTTTACATCACATTCCACCTCACTGAAAGTGGTATTTTACAGATTTACGGCGAGTGTGGCGGAAACAACGTCGTTTTCGACCTTGACGTTGAAGGCGCTTCACAGGCTGAGGTTGAAGAAGCTCGCAGGACTATCTCTAACAAGACCATATAATTCATAGTAACAAACCACCGAAATGGCAGACAACAGAAATTCATCACAGCAAAGTGCTTCTTCCGGCGTATCAAGCGAGGAAAAACGAAGCCTTTACGTCACTAAGGCGGGTGCCTGGCTCACCGCCGCAGCTATCGTTGAAGAAAGTGCAGACAGACTCGAACCTCACGAAAAAGAGGCTTTCACGTTTATCAGAAATATCTTCAAATCCGGCAAAAATTTTGATAAGACTGAATTTGTCGAAGCACAAAACGCTCTCCGAGAAGCTGCCACGCTTTTCTCCGACGATTTTGGCACAGCTCTCGGTAAATTTGCCAGCGCTTCATCAAACATTTCTAAGGACTACGACCTTTTCAAGGACTGTCTTAACGAAATTGAAAAGCGCGCCGGAACTGCCCCCATTCAGCCGCAAGAAGTTGCTTCAAAGCAGCGCAAAACTCTTGGTGAAATCGGCGACCCAAAACCAAAGTTGGGTGTACATCAAGACTCTGTCATCATCGGCGGTAGCAAGTGGGAAGGTTGGTTTGACGGAGAAAAACCCGTCAGAACCGGTAAAATCACTTTCCGAAACGGTGTTGTATATGAAGGCGAATGGAGTGCCGAAGGTCCTGACGGAAAGGGCATTCTGACATGGAGCAATGGCGAGAAATGGAACGCTACATTCCGTAACGGCGACCCTACATACGGCATTATTGAATATCCTTCCGGAAACAAATATGAAGGTGGACTTAACGAAAACGGCCCTCACGGACATGGCAAGTTTTACTACAAAGACCGCACCGACGAAGGTGAATATGCCGACGGTGAACGCACCGGCTCAGGACGTATCGACTGGAAAAGCGGCGACTGGTATCAAGGTGGATGGACCGACGATGGTTTTGAAGGCGAAGGTACCTATTTCAACGCAAACAACGGACGTCGTGACCACGGTACTTACCATATGGGCAACCGCGTAGGAAAGGGTCGACTCGAATGGCCTAACGGTGAATGGTATGAAGGCGATTGGGACGACAATGGACCTAACGGATACGGCAGCTGGTGTTTCGGCACTAACCGCGACATTTACCGTGGAGACTACGTTAGTGGCGCTCGAAAAGGACGAGGTACAATCCTTTTCTCAAGCGGCGACAGATACGACGGCTCTTGGTGGGAAGACAACGAAGGCAACCTTTACGGAGACGGTGTTTACACGTGGAAAGACGGAACCACTCAAAACGGTAGCTACGTCAAAAACCAGTGGCAAAAAGCATCTTCCGGCAGCCAAGGTACTTTCAGCTACTCTCAGCAGCAACAGCAGCGACAAGGGACATTCAGCTATCAGGGTTCAGGAAATCATAGCTCATATAGCAGCGGACCTTCTGCTTTTGACACCATCCGAAACATCATCGCATGGATTATCGCCGCTCCCGCTTGCTTGGCTACGTTCGGAATGTTGCAGGCAGACGACGGTGCTTGGTATGGCGTGATTGGCTGTGCATTCGTAATATGGATTGCAAGCATGATTTTCGCAGGAGATGGCATTGACAAATACACCTGGGGCAACCCCGCTTCCATTTTCGGTATCTGCCTCTGTCTCAATGCCCTTATTTACATAGGAATGGGCATTTTTGGCGAAGGCTATGGCTGGCGTATTGTTGGCGGTATCATTTGGGGCATAATAGGACTTGCCGCCATTGGATATGGCACCGAAGACACTGACTGATTCAACAAATAGACAATATCACACATAAACACAGGGCTAAGCCGTTCAGCTTAGCCCTGCGTTTTTTCTATTATGACCCTATTTTATTGATTCCCTTCTCAATTACAACATATTTCCATTCTACAGCATTCTCCTTTTTATCAAAGTAGCCGGTCTGCTCTATCTTTAGACCTTTAGAGGCTGATTGCAATAATACAGCTCCCTCAGCGTGACACCATCTGCAAAATGATTGCTTACCGGGATTTTTCTGC
>CALYOL010000069.1 GCA_945231345.1 uncultured Porphyromonadaceae bacterium | reverse complement strand
GTAGTTTTATGGTTTTGCCTATTGCATCTTCATAGTTGTCACCAAAAAAAGATTGAGCCACTCTGTCTGTGATAACAGCTACAGCCACTTTGCTGTCGTATTCCTCTTTACTGAAAGGGCGACCAGCAAGAAAATCAAAATTGAAAACCTTAAAAACGCCAGCATCGGCATAGTTTACAGCTATTTCCTTTTTTAAGCTTTCTTCACCCGGGATACTTGCAATTTCCGCAGATGTTCCGGAAGGACATACAGTTGCAGCTTCTACGTTTTGAAGTTTGTAAATAACTTCATCAGCAAAATTTTGACCTATCCACCAGCGGTTAGCATAACCTTCTGTTTTGTGTAACAACCCGACAGACGTTAAATAGTATGTTTTGCTGCGGTTAGTCTCAGGGTAAATAGGCGCAATTCGTATGTAGTAATACGTTGTGAAAATCATCGTAAGCGCAATGGCAAGTGTCACGCCCACAACGTAAAGCGCAGTGTAAAGCGGATGTGCCTTTGCCTCCTGCCATGCCTGTTTTGCATAAAGTGTCAGTTTCATTTTAGTGTTATATTTTTATTATTGTTAAATTTGCTTATGTCTGATGTCACCACCTTGTCTCCCGGCTTCAGTCCTGATATTACTTCTACATATTCCCAGTTTGACTCTCCCAGCGTCACCTCTGTCTTTGTCAGAGTGTCGTCAGAGGTGAGTACGTAAATCCAATATTTACCGGGCTTTTTATAGTCTGGAAAGCGGCGTATACGCACGGCGTCTTCTATCACGTCGCTCAGCACGTTTATGTCTGCCTTCAGCCCTGAGCGGAGGCATGGCGCATCGCTCTCTGTCAGCGAAACGAAAAATGTCACCAGCCCGTCTTTTGCATTCGGAGAAATGTTTGTGATAATGCCGTCAAGGCTCGTCTTGCCTACTTTTACCACTACTTTAGAGCCGGTGCCTACACGGTCGAGGTATCCCTCGGCAAGCTCGCCTTTCAGTCTGAAATGGCTAAGGTCTGCAATTGTTGCGATATGCTCTCCCGCATTTATTTGTGCACCTACCTGGTCGTTTATAAACGTCAGGACAGCATTTCGCGGAGATTTTATTTTGGCATCATCCATTTTCCGTTGCATGTCACCGAGGTCTCGGCTTAGTATTGCCAGCTCTACATTTGAAGAGTTTATGCTCGCCTCTGCCACCTTGCGGCTGTTTTCAAGCTGTGCTCGCATTTGCTGTAGTTGCAGTTTTTCAGTCTCCAGCTTCATCTCCGCCTCTCTCACGCGCTCTCCCGTTCCAGAACCGATAGAGTCGAGGTAACGCTCATTTTCAAGCGACACTTGCAGTGAGTTTACCTCCATTTCCTTTACCCTGATTTTCATTTCCAGGTCGCTGAGCGAAGTGCTGTTGTCAAGTTTCTTGCGGTCTATCTCTATTTGTTTCAGTCGTTGCTGGTCTGCCGCTTTTGACAGTGAAGTCTGTGTGTCGGAAAGGTCAAGCAGCATGATTGGCGTTCCTGCCTGAAGTGAATCGCCCGGCACGCAATACACCTCCATAATTCTTGTGGAGATAGGGGATACAATCACCTGCTCAAATGCCGGCTCCACACGCCCGGAGGCGGAGAGAGAGGTAGCAATCGTTCCGCGGTCAACGTCTGTAATCACAATGCTGCTGCGGTTCACACTCTTTCGCATAATCATTGGCAGCAAAATGGCGAGCATCACCACTACTGTGGCTATACCTCCCCATTTCATCACAGCCTTTTTGCGGCGAGATTTTTTTACGTCTTCTGATATTGGTCTGTCCATATATTACGAGTTTTGTTTATATGCGTATATATATGCTAAGTCCGTGCCAAAATTGTAAATGCCTGATAATCAACACAATTTATGTTCTTCCACTGTCCGTTTTCGGACACTATTGTCCGCTGGATACAAAAAAATGCGCAGGGCTTACACCCTACGCATTTTAATTCTATAGCTTTAGAGACTAATTACTTCATGGCCTCAGCATCCGGTGCAATGAGCTTGTAGCCCTTGCCGTGGATGTTGATGATTTCGATAGCCGGGTCATCCTTAAGGTGCTTGCGGAGTTTAGTGATATAAACGTCCATAGAGCGAGCGTTAAAGTAATTATCGTCTATCCAGATTGTCTTCAGTGCAAAGTTACGCTCCAGTATTTCGTTGATATGAGCGCAGAGCAGGCTGAGGAGTTCAGATTCCTTTGTGGTGAGCTTAGTAATACGGTTGCCAAGCATCAACACCTGCTTCTGAGTGTCAAACGTAAACTTGCCAATCTTATACATCGTGATTTCCTTGCCTTTCTTGCCTCTCACGCGGCGGAGAATAGCCTCAATACGGAATACGAGTTCTTCGATTGAAAATGGCTTTGTGATATAGTCATCAGCGCCAATCTTAAATCCTTCAAGTATATCTTCCTTAAGTGCTTTTGCGGTAAGGAATATGATAGGTACTTCGCTGTTTACAGTGCGAATTTCCTGTGCAAGTGTAAAACCGTCTTTTTTAGGCATCATCACGTCGAGGAGGCAAATGTCGAATTTGCCCTTGATAAATGCCTTGTAGCCACTTTCTCCATCAGCATAAAGCTCTGTGTTAAAGCCTTTTGCCTGAAGGTATTCTCTGAGGAGCATTCCTAAATACTCATCATCTTCACATAGAAGAATTCTCACGCGTTCATCCATAATTGATTGTTTTTTAGTTTTTTATGAGTGGTAATATTATTATAAATTTCGTTCCTTGATTAATCTCGCTCTCCACCTTTATGCTGCCGTTAAGGGCGTTGATGATTTTTTCCACATAGGCGAGACCGAGACCGAAGCCTTTCACGTCGTGAAGATTGCCTGTGGAAACGCGGTAAAACTTCTCGAAAATTCGTTTAAGGTCTTCTTTCTTTATTCCGATGCCATTGTCTGCAATGGTGATTTGCAGCTTGTCGTCAGGCAGGTTTTTAGTAGTCACGTTTAGCTCCAGCGGACGCTCTTCGTCGCGGTATTTCACGGCGTTGTCAAGGAGATTGAATATCACGTTTGTGAAATGCATTTCATCTACCATCACCAGTGCGTCTTCTGCGTCTGTTGATGCAGTGAGCTTACCTCCATAGCTTTCCACTTTCAGCTTGAACGTGCGCACCACGCTCTCCACCACCGCATTAGCATCTACTTCCTGTAAGCGCATACTCGTATTGTTGCGGTCAAACATTGACATCTGCAGCACCTTCTCAACCTGAAAGCGCAGTCGCTTTGTCTCGTCCATTATCACTGTGGTGATATGTTGCATCATAGCCGGAGACTTTCTCACAGAGTCGTCATTAAGCATTTGTGCGGCGAGAGAGATAGAAGAAATCGGAGTCTTGAACTCGTGGGTCATATTGTTTATAAAGTCGTTTTTCATCTCCGTCAGTTTCTTTTGGCGGAAAGTGAGCACGATTATATACACGAAAATGAAGAGCAACACAAACGTAAATGCGAAAGAGGGTATCATGAAGTTTATTGAAGACATGATATAGTTTTTCTTGCTCGGAAACGACACTTTCAGGAAACACTTTTTGTTTGCAGGGTCGCTGCTGAAAAGCCCTTGTACATAAGTGTTTGCGTCATTTTTCTCTATACAGCAATATTCGGCAGTTGAATATTGAGTAACACCATTCTTGTTTACCACAGCAAACTCAAATGGCAGTTTCAACCCGAAATTCTCCAGCTGAGCCTTAAGGTATTTGCGTATTACGGTGGTGTCTGCGCGCTCCTCCATAGGGCGATTGTAAGACTTGCTCACAATGTTTAGCAGCACTTCCTCTATAAGTGTCTTTTGATACTGGTATCTGTCCTTAAGCTCTTCTTGCATAGACTGATAGTGACCAGAGACCCCATTCTGTGCATTGCTTTGTATCCGTGTTATCTTGTCTGCATCGCCTTTTATGGTGATATCTGCCTCTACGCCGCTCGCAGTGTTTATTGTATATTTTATCCCTCCGAGGTGAGGCGTACTTCCGTCTGCATACTGAGCGTATATCGAGCTTGACTCAATCTGAGATACGTCTTCATCTAAAAAGTGGCGTGCCTCGTCTTGTTCCAGCTGTCTTGACACCCAAAACATACTGCGACGCACACCCTCCTCAAACTGGTCGTCGCGCATCTTGACGATATTGTCAAGATACATTATCTGCACCAACAGCAATCCCACAAATGTGATTGCCATCACTATTGTCAGTAGCCAGATTGTTGATTTCTTCATTTTGAGTGAAATTTGGTTAATGAATTATCCGTTTTTGTTAATTTCTAACACTTTTTATGTAAAACGTTAAGAGTACAGCCTTTGTTTACGCTATTTGTTTTACGGAATTTTACAATCGGTCTGTTTGTTTTAACATTTCGGTGCAAAATTAACACTTAATTGTGAAATCTGCAAATTTTTTGCCGATTTTTTTCGAGTGTAAGCAAAATATTTACTATTACGGGCGTGTTTCAAAGAGATACTATGGAATATGTCACATAAAAAAAGCTGCCTAAACTTGTCAGACAGCTTTTGTAGTAAATATTATTTCAATGCTCAGATTATCAGCAAATCTGGATTGAAAATTATGAGTTATTAAAGTTCTGGAGGGACGATTTTAACGATAGGTTTAGCTTCCCAACCAAGAGCAGATGCGCCGAGGACAGCAGCATCAGCCTCTTTCAGCTCAGAAAGGAGGATTTTCACTTTACCCTTCCACAGAGGCATCATGTTCTTCTCCATAGAGTTGCGGAGAGGTTTCATGAGAAGTTCGCCACTCTTAGCAAGACCGCCGAATAGGATGAAAGCCTCAGGAGCAGAGAAAGTAGTGAAATCAGCGAGGGCGGCGCCAAGGATATCACCGGTATATTCAAACACGTCCTTAGCGAGCTTATCACCAGAGATAGCAGCGTCGTAAACGTCTTTTGAAGTGATGTCTTCCGTAGGCATATTGCGGAGGATTGAAGGCTCCTGGCGGATTTCAAGGAATTCACGAGCAGTGCGCGCAACGCCAGTTGCAGAGCAGTATGCTTCAAGACAGCCTGTACGACCGCAGCCACAAAGACGTCCATTGTTTCGCTTTACGACAACGTGACCGAGCTCGCCGGCAAAACCGTCGTGACCGTATACCATCTGACCATTGATAACGATACCGCTACCTACACCGGTGCCGAGAGTAATCATTATGAAGTCCTTAAGACCGCGAGCCGCACCGTATGTCATTTCGCCGATAGCCGCTGCGTTAGCGTCGTTTGTGATTGCTACAGGAATACCAAATTTTTCGCTGACAAGCTGTGCCAGTGGTATTGGGGTAGGCCATGGAAGGTTTACACCGTCCTCAATAGTGCCTGTAAAATAGTTTGCATTAGGAGCGCCGATACCTATGCCATGCACTTTACCCAAGGCGTCGTTAGCCTCAAGGAGTTTAGTAAGTTCAGCATGGAGCTCATCGATATAAGCCTCTATGCTACTATGCTTTGCTGTTTTAATAGATGAACTGGCTATGACTACACCGCGAGCATCTACGATTCCAAATACGGTGTTTGTTCCACCGATGTCGATTCCTACGACGTAAGGTTTACTCATGATAAAAAAATTTAATAGTAAGTATTAATTGTTCTTTCTTGCAAAGGTAACTATTTTTCACTAATCACGCATATACTTTGCAATAATTTTTTCATAAAATAATGTTAAGAAAAAACACCGCCCGGGCAGAAGCACTCGAGCGGTGAAAATGTTTTGTCAAATCTCTGAATTTATGTCTATCGGATGATAAATTTGCCGCTGACAGGCTTTCCTGCGGATTGTATGCGGTATACATACATACCTTTGTGGAGGTTCTGAAGGCTGATAGAGCCTACAGCCTTGTTTACGTTATACTTTGCCACGCACTGACCGGTGAGAGCATAGATGCTGACAGTCCTATCTGCGGCGTTTGAGAATGCGTAAGTAAGGTTGCCATTTGCGACTACCACGTTGTTGCGGATTGTGATGCCTTCTACTCCGCCTATCTCAGGGTCATTTGTGCAGATAAGGGTAAAATAAGCACTTGGTGAAGACTGGCCTTTGACTGTGATTTCAAATTCCACCTCATAAAACTCAATTTCGTTTCCTGCAAATGGGTTTGTAGCACCAGCATCAAATTTCAAGTCGAATGGTGTGTTGGCAGTAATTGACGCATCGCGTTTGATTTTTGCGCCTGCCACGCAGTTGCTGTTGAAGCAAAGCTGAACAAGTCTGTCGTTTGACTCTGTAGCAGTTACAGTTACATCAACGTTTGCATCAGATGTCACAGTCACTTCCGGCGCGAACACGATGCCACCGAGTGCTTCCCATTCAGGTTCAAGAGTCTTATAGACGTAAGTCGAGCCGTTTTCCACGGTGTATCCGTCAACGGCAAGGCTCAACTTTTGTGCACTGACACTCAAAGCCAGGGCAACGAGAGTGATAAATGTGTAAAATTTCTTCATATAGTAATATTTTTAGTTATTATTCACCTGTTTCTTCTTCAGAATAATCCACTTTGCATTCCTCCACCTGGAAAACGCCGTCTTTGTCGTTATAAACAAAGGCTACGATGTGGAGGTTTTCCTTGTTCCAGTTTTCCTTAGTTGTGATTTGATAAGCGAACTCCTTGTAAATGCCTGATTTAAGGCTGACTTCGTCACCCCAAAGGTCTGTAACGCTCGTGCGATATACGTGATTGTGGACATAGTCAGTTATAGGCTTGCCATTGTCTATCTGCATTGCGCTGATACCGTTTTCTGTCACCCAGATTTGAAGCTTTCCGCTGATGTCAGCCGATGGTATCAGAGTTCCGGCTATGGAAAGCGTTCCGTCTGAAAGGATTTCAGCGCCAAGTTCAATATCAAGGTGAGATTCCTTTTCAATTTCGTTGCGTACTGCTGCAGACCAGTCTGTCATTGTGGCAATAGCGCCTCCAACGCGGTTAATTACAGCAGATGGATATGCGTCAATGCCGAAATGTGTGGCATATTCATTGCCTTCCGGCTGCATAAGTCCGAGGATTTTCGGGTTGCTTCCTTCGAGAATGCCAAAACTTCCGGCATGGATAGCTACGGCGATAACCTGACCCGGATACTGTGCCTGCATGCTTGCGATAAGTCGGTGAGCATCAGGACAGTTTGTGCACATTTGACCGGTATAGTCCTCAAGTAGTACCTTGCGCTGCACCTCGGCTGCGGGGAGCTCGATATAACGTTCATTCTCGTCAATTTCGTCACAAGAGGTGAAAGCTGATGTGACTACGAGGGCAGAGAGGAGAAATTTATATAGTTTCATGATTTCGGGTCATTTAGAATGTGAAATTATAAGAAATATTTAGTCCCTTGCTTGCAGGCACCCAGCGGCATACGCCACCGGAGCAGTTATAGCCGGCGCGGGTACGTCCGTAGCCCACCATCAGTCGGTGTGCCTTGTAGTTTCCTGTTACAGAAGCCATGTAATAGTGGATATCTGTGTCACCGTTGTTCCACTGGTCGCTGACAGTCAGCATGAGGTATGGCTGAACGGAGAGTTCAAGCAATCCGTACATCCAGTCGCCATAGTCTTGCTTTGTGTTGAGATATTGGAACTCACCGCGGAGAGTGTAGCGGTCGTTAAACTGGTATTTACCCTCTGCAATGTAGATGTTAGACTTAACGCGTCCACCTTCACCTTCCACAACAGTCTTGTTGTAGTTTTGGTTCATGTACATCAGGTTCAGTTTAAACTGCTTGGTGATTTTCTTTTCAAGCTGCACGTTGATGTCTTGATAGTAAAGCTCACCTGTACCGAAGAAAGAAGTCTTATAGCCATCAGTGCCTGCGTAAGAGCCATTAAAGTCAGGCACATAGTCTTTGTCAAGACCGCGTATATGGCTGACATTGAGCTTTAGCTTAGTGCCATATTTGCCACCGAGAGCAGTGCCGCGGCGGAAAGAGTAGCCAACTTCTCCCTGAAAAGCCCATTCTCCCGGAGCCGCCTGTGTAGCGTATGGATACATGGCTGCGAGAGCGTAAGTATGCTGATATGCGAAAGCCGGCATATTGTTCAGGAATGCGGCAGTGCCATATCGTCCGCGCTCTGAGCGGAACGACATATTGTCGCTGCGCTTGGCCTGGAGGAGTGCGCTAAATCCGCGAGTGGAGTAAGATGCGGAGAGGAGAAGCGCAGTTCCGCGCTTGTAGATATATCCGTTGTCAAACGATGGGTCTTGGCTGCGGAGCGCGTATTCTGCAAGAACGCTTACATTGTCTTTCTGAAAGCGGCTGCGAACATCAAATGCATTAATGGTTGATGGTAAGTTGAGTTTGAAGTTAGTACCGGGCACAATCACTTCTTCCTCGTCAGAATTAGTGTAATTGAGTAAAACGTATGATGCGCCAATCATCCAGGAGATGTTTTTGTCTTGCATTGCGCTGCTGTATTGCTCTACGTTAAACTCTGCATCCGCGCCATATACCCACGCATCTGTATCCCAGTCCCAATATCTGCGCTGCACGCCACCGAGGGCTTTCAGCTGCAGTCCTTTTACGGTGTTTACATTTAGTCGCGCACCGCGGATTGAGTTGTCTATGCCGAGCGAGCGTTCTTCATAAGTGCGGAAAATGAGTCCGCTGCCAAACTGGTCGTAAAAATCGCCGAGAGTGA
>CALYOL010000068.1 GCA_945231345.1 uncultured Porphyromonadaceae bacterium | reverse complement strand
TGCCGAAAATCTCACAATTTTTTTTGCCATTTATGCCGAAAATCTCAATTTCTTGCCCCTTTTTCATCCATTTTGCCGATTTCCTCACAATTTATTTGCCCATTTCTGCCGAAAATCTCACAATCTTTCAAAAATTCCCCATATCTAATTAAAAAGACCGGGCAAACAGCCTTAAAAAAAGCTATTTGCCTGGTCCATTCTATTATCTTTATCTCACTACCACCTTCTTGCCATTCACAATATAAATGCCCGAAGTCATAGGTATATACGATACGCCCTCTACATTTACCTTGCGAACCGCTACACCCGTCACATTGTGGATAGTAAACATTTGCCTGTTGCTGCTGTTGATGACAATTCCGCCTACTGTGCCCGTCACGCTGAACGAGTCTTCCGCTTCGATTTCTTCTACACTTACAGTATTGTCCTTACCATTGTAAACAGCTATTCTGCGCAGTTTAACCTCCTGGCTTACCTTGTCGCCAAGGTCTATACGGAGCACATCTCCTGCATTGCCCCAGCCAAAATTATTCCGCGCCTCTGAAATATCTACCACAAGCTTTGTCCACTCGCTCGCCGACGGCATCACTCCATAATATTTCTGGCAGCGTGTTGCCGTCTCAGGACTGAGGAAATAGACCTCAAACGTCTCAATATCAGTCGTTGAAGTATACTCAAGGTATAGCTTCGTCACATCGCTGTTCAGATTCTTTGCCAGTGGATTTGTGCGAACAAACGGGTCATTACCGATGCTGTTAATTGTCCAGCTGAAATATGCCGGACCCTCGCCAAATTCAAGCTCAGCTCCCTCTGGATTAGTGTCGGTATCGCGGTTCAGACATACATGATTTGAACCAAGATTGTCAAGTGTCAGATACTCTGTAGACGTATATTCGCCCTTGTTTATGCAGATATTGCGGATTTTAAACGTAACGCCGGATGCTGTTCCCGGGTCAAGGCGGATATAGTCGCCCTCATAGCCCCAGCCATGATTTCTGCGTAGTGATGATATATCCACCGCCACCTTCTTCCATGTACTCGTTGCGGAAAGGTTGCCAAAATTAATGCTCCTTGATTCCGCTGCATAATCCACAAAATATCCTTTAAATTCTGTGATATTGGCAGATGACTGATACTCAAACATCAGAGTGTTTGCTTCTGCGCTCAAGTTGGATTCAAGTACTGTTGTATAGAAAAATGGGTCGCCGCCGTCTGAAGTTACTATTGTTGTCTCACCTCTCTGTACGTCATACGACACGCTGCACTGGTTTGCTCCATCAGACCTCGTGCCTATGTTGGCGTTATCCATACATAGACCGCTGTTCATACACAGATGGCGCATTTTCATCACTGTGCCGCTCTCGCCTCCAAAATCTATGCGAAGATTTGTTCCCGCTGCGCCCCAGCCCCATTGTTTTCTCAGTGGCGCCATATTGATTGACACCTTTTTCCATTCCGAAGACGCATTCAAAGGCACTATCACACTGCGCTCCTCATAAAACAGACCATTCGTTGAGATAAACACCTGGAAATCTATATCTCTGTCAAGTTGATATTCAAACTCCAGGGAATTTGAATTGTCTGACAAGTCTACTCCCTTCGCCTGTGTCTTCATGTTCGGGTCACCGCTCGTTGATGTAATCGTATAATACTGATATGTCCCGTCGTATGAACAGTTAAGACCTGATTTTGAACTTTGGTCAAACTCCAGACGATAGCTATTGTCGCCCGTTGCTGACACACCATGATGTATCTGGTCCCAGTTACTTATTCCTATCACAGAGAGATACTGGTTAAACACATTGTCCTCATTCGCCGTCCCTGCTGCTTGCCATACATACCATGCTGGCTTGGGTGTGTTGTTTTCGTATCTCAAACCTAACTTTAGGCCTCCCTCTGCTGAGTTATCTCGCCAGTTATGCCACAATGCCGCATCTACGCCCGCATTTTTTACTATCTTCTTCCATGCCCATGCAGCTCCTGCTGCTTGTACTTTCAGGTAATAGCTGCTATTATCCATCGCATTTACTCCATTCTCCGAGAAGAATAACATTCGCTTTTCCTTTCCCTGGTAGTAATGCTCGCGGCGGAGCATCCAGTCTGATATCACCTCTATGTTCTTAAACGTTGAGAACCCTGAACCCTCTGAATACGTCGCTTCGGTATCCGTTTTCCAGAATTCCGGCTTGTAAAAATCCTGTGGATATACGTGCGCTGCCACGCCCCACCGATAGTCTCCCTCTACGCCACTATACACCAGCATATTGTCTATCATGTTCTTTGCCGGAAATCCTGCATCTCCAGTATCTGTGTGCCTTGTATTCCAGCTTGATGTAAACGAACCCAAAACGTATGCATTCTGGTCATATTGGCGTACGATATTTGATACCAGGCGCATTGACTTCTCGTATGTATCTACATACCTCATTATCGGCTGTTTTCCCATATTTGTCCACACAAGGTTCTGGTCTGTTTCATTATGCATTATCCAGTGATGGATACGGCCGTTACCACTCTGTGAATAGCGGTTTGCAAGGAAATCTATTGTTGCCGCATAGACCTCTGTGCCATAGATATTAGTCACGTCTGGCATTGAGAATATGCCACCACTCGTATATTCCGGATGGCTTAGCGCTGTAGCATACTCCTGTTCCCCTCCATTCGGGTGGATTAATATGATGGCTGCTACCATTACACCTTTCTGCTCGCATGTCTTCAACTGGCTGTCTATAGTCGCAAGAGTTGAACCGTTGATGTAATATGTCTTGCCGCCATACTCGTGTTTCACGTCTGATTCTGACCCATTGCACATTACAAGTGTGTTCACCATTATGTTGTAGGTCACCCAGCTCAAGCCAAGGTCATCTATTTCTGACATAAAGTTCAAATCCGGCATCCCAAGACCTTTTTTTGACTTCAATACCGCTGGTTCTGCATGGCGTATCTCTTTCACCTCATCTGCATAGTGTGCATGTGACACGTTTCGCACTCCGCCTTTATTCTCATACAAGACAAACTTGCTCAGTAGGCGGTCATAATTATACCCTGCTATCTGTGAATATCTGTCCACGGTCACCTCAAAGTCACCGGCTGGAACCTCGCCAAAATCCTCATAGTCTGTCATCTCAAACGTATTGCCGTATGATGTCACGCCCGCAAGTCTGTAGCCGCTCTTCGCCGCATTTCCTCGGATTATCACCTTGTCCTCTGTCACCTTTACGAAACTTACCTCCGACGCATAGTCCGCTGCAAGGTAGCGCTCGATGGCACGTGACTGGCTCTGCTTTGTTGCATCGCTCACCGCAACATGTCCGAATATGCCGATATTCTTTATCTTTATCGTAACTCCACTCTTATTGCCGAAGTCCATGCGCAGCTTGCTGCCGCTGCCGCCCCAGCTATGCTGGCTCCGGTAATTTGCAAGGTTGATTGACACAAACTTCCACTCTGAGGTCTTGGTGAGCAATCCCCTGAAATGCGCTGAGCGTGACTCGCTCTCCGGGTCGCGGAAAAACAGCTGAAGGTCGTCTATATCTTCTGATGACTGATAGTAAAACTCCAGGCGCACGTCTTTCAGGTGCATGTCGCCCGTTGCATACGTCACGATGTGTGGGTCTGTTCCTGTAGTAACCATCTCACAATACTCCGAATTTGACCCGTATGTCATATCCACCTTCGTCGACGAATCAAACGTAAGCCATGTATTTGCATTTGCCATAAACGGAAATGACATTACTATCATCAATAGTGTTCTTATAATTCTCATGTCGGTAATTTTTTTGTAGTTATTAGTATTATTTTTACGGTTTTTTCTCTTGTTTTTTACTCCCATCCCCAAAATCATTAAATTTAAGGATTTTCACTGCAAAATTACAAAATCTATACCCCCTTTGTCAATACCTTTTGTATTTTTTAACACAATTTGCTGTAAATTTTCTGTAATTTTGTCGCCTAATTACTTTTGAGATTATGAAACGCATCAAATATCTACTCTTATCTGTTTTAATTGCTGCATCTTCTCTTGCTGCGCAGCCTATTTCCACCGCTAACGAGCATTTCCGAAATGCCGTCAATATGTTTGCTGACAAAAACTTTGTCGGTTGCATCGACCAAATGACAGCAGCTAAATCTTTCGGGCTTATCGACTACGAAAAAGCAGACCTTCTTATAGCTCTCGCAACTACCGACTCTCCGTTGCCTGCCCTTAATTTCCTCACAGACTACCCGGCTTCACAATACAGGCACATAATTCTCTGCCACATAGCCGATTACTACCTCGGAAATGCCGGCGACAGCGCCGCGGCTCTCAAATATTTTGCAAATGCCGACATTGAGGCGCTTAACGAATACGATGCTGAAGACGCTTCGCTTCACTATGCCATCGCTTTGGCTGACCAAAAAATTTGGGAAAAGGCGCAGACGCTTTTCTCTTCACTCCGAGGTACTCGACACGACAACGAGGCGAAATTCTACCTCGGATATATCGCTCTTGAACAGGGCGACGCTAAATCTGCCGTCTCTCTCCTCGAGTCTGTCACTAAAGCCAATTCAAGACCTACCGCCGATGCAGACTTCTATCTCGCTCAGGCTTATTACTGCTCCAAAGATTTCAGTCGTGCCGCTGCTATCAGTGCTTCTCTCATCAAAATCGGCGAAAACGGAAAACCAAACCTTTTCACCGAAATGCTTAGGATTAACGGTGAGGCTAACTACAACCTCGGTAAACTCGACATTGCCGTCAGCAACCTGAAAAAATACGAAGCTCGCACTTCACACCCCGCTCTCCCTGCTCTTTACATCCTCGGAGAAGACGCTTACAACTCTGCCGACTATACTCGCGCTATTTCTTGCCTCTCTCCCGTCTCTCGGGAAGACTGCGAAATGGGACAGGCGGCTTGCCTCTTGCTCGGACAGGCTTATATACATTGCGCTAAATACGACGCCGCTCTCATTGCCACACAAAAGGCTTACGACATGACTTTTAACGAATCGCTCCGCGAATCTGCCCTTTACAATTACGCCATCGCTAAAATGATGGGCGGACGAGTTCCTTTCGGTAATTCTGTCGCAACTTTCGAGCAATTCCTCCGTGAATACCCTGACTCTCGATATGCACCTGACGTCCAAAAATACATCATTCGTGGATATATCACAGACAATAACTACGACGCCGCGCTTAACAGCATCAACGCCCTGAAATCTCCTACTCAGGAAACGCTACGCGCTAAGCAGATTATCCTTTACACTCTCGGCTGTCGGGCTCTAAATTCCTCTGCCACAGACAATACCACTCTCAACTATGCTGTCGGGAAGCTGCGTGAAGCGAAATCTCTCGCTCAATACGACAAAGACATCGCTCGCGAATGTGACCTGTGGATTGCTGAGGCGCTTTACAAGCAGGGAAATTTCTCTCAAGCTATCACGAGCTACAAGGCTTACATCAAGGCTGCTCCTAATTCCGCTGCAAATCGTACAATCGCTTTTTACGACCTCGGATATGCTCTTTTCGGCAACAAGGACTACACCGCCGCTTTCAGCACTTTCAAATCTTTCGCAGACTCTCGAAATGCCGATGCTACTCACCGTGCCGACGCACTAAACCGAATGGGTGACTGTCTTTACTACCGCTCTGATTTTGAAGCAGCTGCTAAAATGTATGACAAAGCCTTTGACGCTTGCCCTTCTTCCGGCGACTATGCTCTCTTCCAGATGGCTATCATGAAAGGGCTACGACGAGAACACGCCGAAAAAATCTCAGGGCTAAAAGATTTGATTTCTCGTTTCCCAAGCTCCGGGCTTTACCCCTCCGCTCTCCTCGAAATGGCTGAAGCTTACCGTGAGCTCGGCAACACCGACATGGTAATCAGCACTTACGAAGCGCTCGTCGCTAAATTCCCTAACAGCTCGCAGTGCCGACAAGGTCTGCTTCTCCTCGCCATCACTCACCTAAACGCCGGAAATAAGACCGACGCTATCGCCACTTATAAGCGAATTGTCAAGGATTATCCTACAAGCGACGAAGCTCGCGTTGCCGTCGACGACCTTAAGCGTATTTACACCGACGATTCTGACATCGCTTCTTTCCTCGCTTTCATGAACTCCGTCAAAAACGCTCCGCAGTTAGATAGCGACGAAATAGAAAAACTAACCTTCTCTTCCGCTGAGAGGCTTTACGACAAAAACGGAGACATCGCTCAAATTCTCGAATACATAAAAGACTACCCTCACGGAGCTTACACCGCACAGGCGCTCCTCATTCAGGCGCAAAACTTTGCAGCCAAAGGCGATGACCTTGCCGCTATTAAGACCGCAAAACAAATCATCTCAGATTTTCCTCACTCCTCCGTCATTGAAGACGCTTACATCTCTCTCGCCACTGCACAGACCGACCTCGGTATGACCGTCGACGCCCTAAATACTTACCGCGAACTTGAATCTCGCGCTTCTTCAGGCGTAACGCTAAACACCGCCCGACTCGGTATTCTCCGCTCCGCACGTGAACTCGGCGACGCTGACGCCATGCTCGATGCCGCAGACAATCTCCTCGCTTCTTCCACTGTTGGAACCGGCTCTCACGAAGAAATCATTTTCACGCGCGGTATCGCTCTCGCACAGCTCGGCAGAAACGATGAAGCCGCTGAATGTTGGGAACAGCTCGCACAAGACATGAACCACCTTTACGGCGCTAAATCCGCTTTTTATCTCGCGCAGCATCACTTTGATGCCGGAAACATTGCACTGGCGAGAACTTACGCTGAAAAAATCATCAATGCAAATACACCGCACAACTACTGGCTCGCTCGTACTTTCATCCTCCTGAGCGACATCTGCCGTGCTGAGGGTAATTCTTTCGAAGCCGAAGAATACCTCAAAAGCCTTCGACAAAACTACCCCGGCTCGGAGCCTGACATTTTCACAATGATTGATGAGCGACTTAACCAATAGTCTACATATTTTTTACTTGACAAGCACTGGTTTCCCATTGACGATGTAAATTCCGGCTGGAAGCTGTCGGCTCGTCATCTTTATGCCAAGCATATTATAGATGACCGACGGTTCTTTGTCCTCCATCACTGGGATTGAAGATGCCAAATCCGTGATGGTAAATTCCGTATCTTCATTCACGTCATAGGTAACGACACCATCTGCTGATGTTAGCTCTGTTTCGCCAATCCACACTTTAATCTGCTCACTTCCGGCGGCTTTGAAAGTAATTCTTGTGCCGGGAAGTACTGAAATGCTTTGTGTAGCGTCTACAGGCGTGATAACATCCTGAGTGATGTCTGCTAATTTCAGGTCTCCTTTAAAAGTTACACTATATGTGTTTTCTTGTGTTTCTCCGATGTATAATTTGATGACGTCGCCGGAATTTATTGTTTTGTCGCTGTAATTCGCAAAGGTATCACTTTCAGACTCTGCAGCAACACCATTTATGTATGTCATACCTTCTCCTGACCAACTCCAGCTGAATGGATTTTGTACTTGGCTAAAACCTATTTGGTTGTAACCTTTTTGCAGAAACGCTCTATATTCTGCCTTTGCGCTGTTTGTGAAAGTGAATGAGTCACTTTCCGTCGGCTCAACATTAAGATACAATATTATTTGGCTGTCGAAATCAAGTTTTTCTACATCCACCTGTATCTTTGTGTCTTGAGTAATGTATGTGCTGTATTCACCCGTAAATTCAGTAATTTGGGTATCGCCAACTGTGAGTGAATTAAATTTGTACGCTCTCAAGTCTCCCTTCAGAGATAGCTGTGTCCCGGCTTTGATTTTAAATTCTCCATAGTCCTCAGGGGATATCTTTACTCCATTGGCTATAACTTCGGTAAAGAATTTTTCGTCTTCATTGACAAAATCAAACGACACGCTGTAATCCTCTTCTGGAAATTGTGTTGTTACTTTCAGTATGTCACCGTGTTGAGTGGGTGGTGATACTTCAAACGAAGTACTTCCTTCTATCTTATTGCCGTTTAATGTGACTTTATATATTGGAGCTCCTGTTGCTGATGTTATGATTAGTGGCAGCTCTTCATCTGAATTGTACCAAACTTCCACTTCTTCTCCATCTCTGTAAGCATTTACCTCTTCAAACGATACTGAACGAACAATACGAACCGCTGAAATCTTATCTATTGTTAACCAACAACTTGCGTCACGCCATTCTGACATCATCTTGGCAGTGACCTCGTAAACATCTCCTTGGCAATCTGAGGTGATTGTTTTTTTCCATCCGGAATATTTGCTAAAAGTTTCATCTGGGTTACCATTCAGGGTCACTGATGAAAGTATGTAGCCGCCTTTTGGAACGACTTCAAGCAATCCTGATGCCGGTACGTCAAGGTCATTTTGCTGCATTACATTTCCATCTATGGGCGTCCCGTCTATTTTAATAATAAAAGCCTCTGGATAATTCGTTTTTACTACTACGTCGACTGCTTTAGCCTGGAATGACAATGCCGTTAATATTAGCATTGTAGTCAGATAAATCTTGAATTTTTTCATAATTATTCTTTCGTATAATTTATTTTAATTCGGTGAACAAAAGCATTTTGGATAATAATTATCAAAATAGAAATAGTCTCTCCGCAAAGATACAAATATTTTTTTAATTACGCCAATCAGACCCTAAACAAATATAAATACCTCAAATCCGCAACTACGCGCATAATGTGATGCAGAAGCGAAAAGAATCTG